>DASYTB010000419.1:0-6891 GCA_036002705.1 Verrucomicrobiia bacterium | reverse complement strand
GGCTGCTGGTCTATGAAAAGCAAAAAGATCCCGCCAAGGGTAAGAAGCTCGTGGAATTTCTGAATTGGTCCATGACAAAGGGCGAGGGGCTGGCGGGCGCGCTGGATTATGCCTCGCTGCCCGAGAGCCTCGAGCAACGCGTTTTGGAGCGAATCAAATCAATTCAGTATTGATCTGGCTCGATAGTCGGATCCGCTCTGGGGGTGCGGACAAATGGTTCCTCCTTTTCCGCGCCCCCTTTTTTAATCTCTTATAATGATGGTGATCGAAGCAAAAGCAGTGACGGGCACGGAAGCCGCCGCGGAGAAGGCGCGCACCAGCGGCGCGGGCGACCTTCTCTTCAAGTGGTTTACGTTCCTGATGGCCATTTCCATCCTGGTCCTTCTTATTTTGGTGGGTTATGAGCTTCTTAAATCCTCGAAGCTCTCTTTGCACAAATTCGGCTGGCATTTTCTCAGCAGTTCCGATTGGGACCCGGTAGCGGAGCAATTTGGCGCGCTGCCCTTTATTTTTGGGACCGTGGTCTCATCTCTCGTCGCGCTGATCATCGCGGTTCCGCTCAGCGTCGGGACGGCTCTGTACCTCACGGAGCTGGCTCCGCTTTGGATTCGTCCGCCGCTGATTTTCCTGGTCGAACTGCTGGCGGCGATTCCGAGCGTGATTCTCGGCTTATGGGGAATTTTCGTCATGGTTCCGTGGCTGCGGGAGTATTTGTTTCCCGCGTTGAAAAGTTCGCTTGGATTTCTGCCGCTCTTTCAGGGACCGATCTATGGGGTCAGCATTCTGGCCGGGGGGATCATCATTGCGATTATGATTCTACCGATTATCACATCGGTCTCGCGCGAGATTATTCGTTCGGTTCCAAATCTTCAACGGGAGGCGGCCTACGCGCTGGGAGCCACGCGCTGGGAGGTCACGCGAATCGCAGTGCTGAGTTACGCGAAGAAGGGGCTTTTCGGCGCGGCGATTCTTGGGCTGGGCCGGGCGCTGGGTGAAACCATGGCAGTCACCATGGTCATCGGCAACCGCCCGGAAATCGCGAAGTCGCTCTTTGCGCCCGGTTATACTTTGGCCAGCGTCGTGGCCAATGAATTCGCGGAAGCGACGACGGACCTTTACGTCAGCGCTCTTTTCGAGATTGGGCTGGTGCTTTTGGGCGTGACCGTGATTGTCAATGCGCTCGCCCAGGTGCTTCTCAAAACCCTCGGCGGACCCGGCGTAAAAGTATAACGACCATGCACGAGAACCGGCATACTTTTCGAAAGGGCGTGAACGTGCTCATGCAGGTGGTCACGCTGCTCTGCGCGTTGCTCGTGATTGTCCCGCTCTTTCTGATTTTCTATCATATTCTCAAGCAGGGCATCGGCTCGGTGAACCTGGCCTTTTTTACGCACTTGCCCGCGCCGGTCGGCGAAACGGGCGGGGGCATGGCGAACGCGATTGCCGGCACTTTCGTCCTCCTCGGTTTGGCTGCCTTGTTTGGCATTCCCTTCGGCGTTTTTGGAGGGGTTTATCTGGCGGAGTATGCCGCGCCGCGGGTGGCCTGGTGGATTCGGTTTGTCGCGGACATCCTCAACGGGGTGCCCTCGATTATATGGGGAATGACCGTTTCGGCCCTGATCGTGCTGCGCATGAAAACGTTTTCGGCGTGGGCGGGCGGGATTGTCCTGGCGATGATTATGGTCCCCCTGGTTCTCAGGACGACCGAGGAAGTGCTGGCGCTGGTCCCTTCCGGTTATCGCGAGGCCGCTTTGGCGCTCGGTATCTCCCGCTGGCGCACCATATTCTCGATTGTTATTCGAACCGCGTTGAAGGGCATCATTACCGGTCTCCTGCTGGCCCTGGCCCGCGTGGCCGGCGAGACGGCGCCGCTTTTGTTCACGGCGTTCGGGAACGCTTTCTGGACGCATCATCTTTCCGAGCCTATCGCGGCGCTGCCGTTGCAGATTTTTGCCTATGGAATTTCTCCCTATGACGATTGGCATCGACAGGCCTGGGCCGGCGCCCTGGTTCTGCTGCTTCTCGTCGTTTCCATCAACATCGCCGTGAGGATTCTTACCCGTGATCGCTTCTCAAAGCTCGTTTAAAACTCTGTCGCCAGCGAGAATCAGCCCTATGAACAATTCCGACACCCGCGCCGCCGCCAGCCTCTCCGCCCTGGCCAGAGAAGCAGCGCCGCGGGCCGCCGCCAAAGGGCCGGCGGAAAACGCGTTTCGCGTCGAGAATCTAGAGGTGGCCTTCGGAAACCATACCGTCCTCAAGAACATCTCGATCGGGCTTAGAGCGCGCGCGGTCACGGCGATTATCGGTCCCAGCGGGTGCGGCAAATCGACCTTTCTCCGTTCCTTAAACCGAATGCACGAGCTGGTGCCGGAAGCGAAAATGACCGGAACGATTCATCTCTTCGGCAAGAACATTTACGGCTCCGAGATTGATCCGGTGGTCGTGCGGCGGCGTGTCGGAATGGTTTTCCAAAAATCCAATCCGTTTCCCACGATGTCGATCGCCGAGAACGTCACGGTCGGCCTTCGGCTTAATGGCATGGGCGACAAAAGCCTGCTCCGCGAGCGGCTGGAAACCTCGTTGAAAATGTCCGCGCTCTGGGACGAGGTGAAAGACCGGTTGCACGCTCCCGCCATCAGCCTCTCGGGCGGCCAGCAGCAGCGGCTTTGCATTGCCCGCGCTCTCGCGGTCAAGCCGGAGGTCCTTCTGATGGATGAACCCGCTTCCGCGCTTGATCCGCTCGCCACAAGCAAAATCGAGGAGCTGATTCTTGAGTTGAAGAAGGAGTTCACCATTGTCATTGTCACGCACAACATGCAGCAAGCCGCGCGCATCTCGGATTTCACGGCTTTTTTCTATATGGGCGATTTGATCGAGTACGACAGCACGCTCAAGATTTTCACCAACCCGTCCGTCAAACAAACCGAAGATTACGTGACGGGCCGTTTCGGCTGAACCAGGTTATGGCTATACAGCGTCATTTCGATCAGGAACTCGACCGGCTAAAAGAGAAGCTGCTGACGATGGCGAGCTACGCCGAGTCCGCCGTGACCATGGGGATTAATTCTCTGGTGCAACGCAATGATGATCTCGCCGGGCAGGTCAAAGAGAATGATTCCATTCTGGACAACCTCGAGAAAGAGATCGATGAAATGGCCATTGCTCTCCTCGCGCTCAAAGCGCCGCTAGCTTCCGACTTGAGGCTCATCACCATCGCCATGAAAATCTCCCACGACCTGGAACGGGTCGGAGATGAGGCGACCACGATCGCGCGGCGCTCGCTGGAGTTAAACCAGGAACCGCAGCTCAAGCCTTACATTGATATTCCGCGCATGGCGGAAATGGGCTTGCGCATGCTGCACGAGGCCATCGACTCGTTCGTGAGCCGCGACCCGGCGAAAGCTCGGGCGATCATTCCGCGCGACAAGGACGTGGACGCCTTGAACAAGCAGTTGCACCGGGAGTTGGTCAGCTTTGTCATCGAGGATCCGAGCACCACGACGCGCTGTCTGAACCTCATGGTTATTTCCAAATGTCTGGAGAGAATCGCGGACCACGCCACGAACATCGCGGAAGAAGTTGTTTATCTTTATGAAGGCACTGACATTCGGCACAACAAGCCCATTATCCAGCCCCCTATCCAGTCCGTTAGCCCCGGCGATCGTGCCGAGAGGCCTCAATGATCGAGTGAAAAGCATCGACCCAAAAACTCCGAAAAGCGCGCCATCTCTTCCGAAGGGTATTAAGCAGAAGGTACTGGTCGTCGATGACGAGCCGGACACGGTCGAGCTCATCGCTTTCAATCTGCGCAACGCCGGTTACGCGGTTCTAACCGCGGAAAACGGCGCCGAAGCATTGCGCAAAGCGCGAGTCGCCCAGCCCGACCTGGTCATTTTGGACTTGATGCTGCCGGAGGTCGATGGATTCGAAGTCTGCAAGATACTACGGGCGGACGCGCTCACAGCCAAAGTTCCGGTCCTGATGCTGACAGCCAAAGCCGCCGAAGTGGATCGGGTGCTGGGGCTGGAGCTTGGGGCGAAGGATTACATGACCAAGCCCTTCAGCCCCCGCGAACTGGTTCTCCGGGTCCGTAATTTGATTTCCGAGGAAGCGGAGGAACAGGAGCAGGTCTTCCAGATTGGCGACCTTTACATCGATGTGCCGCGTCATCTGGTTACGGTCAAACGCAAGCCGGTCGAACTCACGGCGACCGAGTTTCGCCTGCTGACGCTCCTGGCGGAACGCCGGGGGCGGGTCCAATCGCGCGAGCAACTGCTTCAGGATGTTTGGCATTACGATAGCATTATTGATACGCGCACGGTGGATACCCATATGCGCCGCTTGCGCGAAAAGCTCGGCTCCGCTTCTCGTTTTCTCGATACGGTGCGCGGAGTAGGGTATCGTTTCGTCGAACCTTGAGCTCGCTGCCCCTCATTGTAAGCCTCATCTTACTCGCCGGTCTCTGCGTCATCCTCGACGCCATCTGGCGGCAGCGCGCTGAAAAACTCCAATCCGAGAACCGCGCCCTCCGGCAGGACCTCGCCAAACTGCGCGAGCAGCAGGTCGAAGAATCGTTGCAGATGCGCGCCCGGCAACTCGCCATCTTCAACAGTATGGTGGAGGGAATTCTCATTCTCGACGGACGCGGCCGGGTGCAAACCACGAACAAATCGTTGGAGCGGCTTTTCTCTCTCTCCAGCGAAGTGCTGGGAATGACGTTGATGGAGGCCTTCCGCACCCACGAACTTCTTGAAATTGTCGATCGCGTGCAGAAGGAAGGGCTGGTGCGTGGCTTTGAGCTGCCGATCCCTGGCCTCGGCTCGACGCGCTACCTCGAGGTCAATGCGGCGGCGATCCGCGATCGCAATGAGGAAGCGTGCGGGATGATCCTGATCTTTCATGATTTTACTCGCATTAAGGAGCTGGAAAACATCCGTACGGAGTTTGTCGCGAACGTTAGTCACGAACTGCGGACGCCGTTGACCTTGATCAAGGGTTACGTTGAAACGCTGATAGACGGCGCCAAAGATGATCCGGCGGTTGCGACAAAGTTCCTGCAGAAAATCCACAAGCACACGAATCGACTCACCTTTCTCATCGAAGACCTATTGACCCTTTCCCACCTCGAGTCAGGGCGGGTGGTCATTCATCGGCAGGTTTCGCCGATTCATCCGATCGTTGAGCGCGTGATCGAGGAACTTCAGCCGGCGGCGCGGCAGAAGAACATTTGCTTGAGCAACGAAGTCGATCCTCAACTCCTCGCCAACACGGATGCGGATCGTATGCAGCAGGTCCTTTACAATCTCATCGATAACGCGATCAAGTATGGGCGGCCGGGTGGGAACGTTCGCGTTTCGGCGATTTCAACCGAAGAAGCAGTTCAGGTCGTGGTCGAAGATGACGGGCCAGGAATTCCCGAGGACGCGCAGGAGCGGATTTTCGAGCGATTCTTCCGCGTGGATCGAGCGCGTTCGCGTGAAGCGGGCGGGACGGGGCTCGGACTGGCCATCGTTAAACACATTGTTCAATCGCACGGCGGAAAAGTGTGGGTTGAGAGTGAACTTGAAAACGGGAGCACATTCTATTTTACCCTGCCGCATTCGACAAACTCCGGAACATAAGAGCACGACAACCGGAGACATCGCTGCACTGAAACAGCCGGCCCAGGGAAATTTTCTCTGACGGGTGGGCTTGCGGATGTTAAAATGCGCCATGCAATTCGCATATGTTGCGCTGACCAACGCCGGACAGAAGGTGGATGGCCAGATGGAAGCCGAGAGCGAATCCGCGGTTTTGCGGACGCTCGAGGAGAAGAGTCTCTTCCCGGTTTCCGTGAACGCCAAGGGGGTGCAGCGGACGGCGCGCGCGCGCCGTGGCAAGGGCGTTCGGAGCCGCGATGTCGGGATTATGTATGGGCAGCTCGCGGATTTGATCGGTTCGGGTGTTCCGTTGCTGCGCGCGCTGGATACGCTCGTGAAATCCACCACGAACAAAAATCTGGTTCTGATTCTGCGCGAGATTCGCAATGCCGTGGCGGACGGGAAATCGCTGAACGAATCGATGAAGCAATTCCCGGAAATTTTCCCGCCGCTGCATACCTCGATGGTTCAGGCGGGGGAACGCGCGAGCATGTTGCAAACGGTGTTGCAAAGCCTTTCCACCTTTCTGGAGCGATTGGACGAGCTGCGGAGCAAGGTGCTCGGGGCGATGATTTACCCAACGTTGTTGGTGCTGGTGGGCCTCGGAGTGATGACCGGGGCATTGATCTTTTTCGTGCCGAAATTCGAGCCACTCCTGGCCAATGTGAAGCAGACCCTTCCGACCAAGGCGATCTTTACGCTGAGCATTATTTTGCGCAGTTACTGGCACTTTGTAGTCATTGCGCTGGTGGCGGGGGGGGCGGCACTGTGGCGCGCTCTGAAAATGGAATCGAGCAAGCGGCTCATGGAACAGTGGCGGATCAAAATTCCGGTGGTGGGCACTGCATTGCGGATGGTCGCGATCACCCGGTTTTGCCGCATCCTCGGGACGATGCTGGCTAACGGAGTTCCGCTCTTGCAGGCGATGCACATTGCCAAAGGTTCGACCGGCTCGACCTTGATGGCTGACCGCATTTCCGAGGCGGCCGAAAGCGTGCGGGAAGGCAAGAGCCTCACGGCGCCGCTGGCCGTTGGGGGATTGTTCCCAGAACAGGTGCTCGCGATGCTCGCGGTGGCGGAGGAATCCAACCAACTTGAGAAAGTTCTTTTGCAAATCGCAGACACGGTAGAGCGCCGCACCAATCAACAGGTGGACCAGGCGGTGCGACTCGTTGAGCCGCTGATACTTTGCGTGGTCGCGGCGGGGATCGGATTTTTGGCCCTCGGATTGCTACTCCCAATTTTCACC
>DASYTB010000418.1:0-2386 GCA_036002705.1 Verrucomicrobiia bacterium | reverse complement strand
AAAACGGTGGATGAATTAAAGAAATTAAATTTACCTGCGGGCGTGGATATTACGATTAAGATCTAATCGCTTGAGAATTTTCGCTGAACTTCAAAATGAGCATTGGGTTACTTGGACAAAAAATCGGCATGACCAGCGTCTACGACGCCAACGGCAAGCTACGTCCAGTGACCGTGATCGCAGCGGGCGATAACGTTTTGGTTCGCCGGATAACGACGGAGCGCGATGGCTATTCGGCGGTGCAGGTCGGGTTTGGTGCGCAAAAGGAATCACGCCTGAATAAGTCCGAGCTCGGTGCATTCAAGAAAGCCGGCGTCGAAGCGAAAAGATTCTCGCGCGAATTTCGTCTTGAGACTGATCTGCCGGAGGGCGAAGTGAATTTAAACGTCACGCAATTTCAGGCGGGCGATTTTGTCGACGTCATCGGCCGCTCCAAGGGCAAAGGATTTCAGGGCGTGATGAAGAAACACAACATGGCGGGCCAAGGCGCTGCGCACGGGTCGAAGACGCACCGGCGCAACGGTGCCATCGGAAATCGTTCCACGCCCGGTCGGATTTGGAAAAATATGGGCATGCCCGGCCATCTCGGGGATGAGCGGGTGACGGTGCAGAATTTGCAGGTCATGCAGGTTCGCGAATCGGAAAAGATAATTCTCGTTAGCGGAGCGGTCCCCGGTTCGAATGGATCATTTGTGGTCGTGCGACCCGCCGTCAAGAAGCCAGCGAAGAAGTCATGAGCGCGAAAGTTTTGACCAAGGCCGCGGCGAAAGAGGCGAAGATTGCCCTGATAGAAAACGGGCGCGGAACGCAGGCGATGCATGATGTCGTGGTCGCGATGCGGGCGGCGCGGCGTTCTGGGACGGCGAGCACGAAAACGAAAGCTGACGTAGACTTATCCGGAGCCAAACCGTGGCGGCAAAAAGGCACCGGTCGTGCGCGCGCGGGCTACAAGTCATCGGTCATCTGGCGTGGTGGTGGCGTCGTTTTCGGGCCGAAGCCGCGCGATTATTCAAAGAAAAGTTCAAAATCGGTCCGCCGGCTGGCGTTTCAGAAGGCACTGAGCGAGCGGATCAATGCCGGCGACGTGCTTACGATCGGGGAGTTCGCGGTGAAGGAGATTAAGACCAAGGCGTTCGTCGAGCTGGTCAAAAAACAGACCAATGCGACACGGATTCTGATTGTGTCGGATGGGTTTGACGAGAACACCTATAAGTCAGCGCGCAACGTCAAACCGGTCACGCTGGCGAGAGCGAGCGACGTAAACACGGAGCAGCTGCTCTTCTTTGAGAAAATTTTGGTAACCGATGGCGGGCTGGCGAAGCTCGCGGAAAGAACGAACGGAGGCAAATGAACGAGCCTTTTGACATCATTGAAACCGCGTCGCTCACGGAGAAGGCAACGCTCCTGAGCGAGAAACAGAACAAGTACGTCTTCCGCGTTCGTCCGCGCGCTAACAAGATTCAGATCAAACAGGCGATCGAGAAGCTTTTCCAGAAGAAGGTAGCGGACGTGAACACCTGCAATTATGCCGGAAAAAAGAAACGCGAACGTCGCGCCGATTTCGGCCGCAAATCGCATTGGAAAAAGGCGATCGTGACGTTGCAGGAAGGGGAGAAGATCGACCTCGTATGACTCCATTGCTGCCATGGCCCTAAAATCCTACCGCCCACTTACTCCGACGCTGCGGTTCAAATCGCTGCCCGCTTTCGATGAAATTACGAAAGCACGGCCGGCGAAGAGTTTGCTTGAGCCGAAGAAGAAAACGGGCGGCCGGAATCATTTCGGCCGGCTGACCTCGCGCCACATCGGCGGCGGTCACAAACACCATTATCGGAAGGTTGATTTCAAAAGGCGAAAGCGCGGAATTGAAGCGGAGGTGCTGGGAATTGAGTACGATCCCAACCGCTCAGCGCGGATCGCTCTTATTAAATACAGTGACGGCGAGCTCAGTTACATTCTCGCGCCAGACGGCTTGCGCGTGGGCGCGCGAGTGATGGCCGGGAGTGAAGCGACGCCTGATGTGGGTAACGCTCTGCCGCTGTCAGCCATTCCGCTGGGAACAAACATTCACAA
Organism: Verrucomicrobiia bacterium; assembly: GCA_036002705.1. Taxonomy (GTDB): domain Bacteria; phylum Verrucomicrobiota; class Verrucomicrobiia; order Limisphaerales; family SXQI01; genus DASVNK01. Next base: position 313 of record DASYTB010000418.1, on the reverse strand, counting down.
TATCGAGCTAGCGCCGGGACGGGGCGGCCAGATTGCCCGCAGCGCTGGTCAACAGGCGACGTTGAACAACCGCGAAGGCGGATACGGCTTGGTAAAAATGCCGTCGGGAGAAATCCGGCGTATCCACGAAACCTGTTACGCGACCATTGGCCAGGTCGGCAATGTCGATCACATGAACGTGTCGAGCGGCAAAGCGGGACGGACGCGCTGGCAGGGACGGCGCCCGCATGTGCGTGGCATGGTGATGAATCCGATCGATCATCCCATGGGCGGCGGCCAGGGTAAATCAAAAGGCGGAGGCGGCCGACATCAC
>DASYTB010000417.1:0-7422 GCA_036002705.1 Verrucomicrobiia bacterium | reverse complement strand
GGTTGATACACCGGAAGATCGGCCAGCGCCGGATTTAATGCAGCCAACACCGATGTCATTGGATCGAATTCAGGATTTTCTTCACATCCACATTTTCCGCGATCAGATCGCGGATCAGGGCAATTTTTTCAACGTCCGACGCGCGCGTCTTCACAATTAAATCATGCACTTTGGAAGCCACTTCATAACTGCTTTCATTCGCCAATAACACGGGGAACGGCATATCACGAATCACCTTTAAGACGTTCGGGTTCGGTCGCAAATCGCCGGTCAAAACAATCCCCGCCAGGCTATCCCTGCCCTTGCCGGCTTGGGTGGTGGCGGCCGCGAGAATAATATCTTCTCGGTCACCAGGCGTAATGATGAGCACGCCCGGTTTGAAGAAAGCCATCGTATTGTGAACGCCCATCGCTCCGAGCACCACATCCGAGACGAGGTTCTGAATATTCCCTGCCTCGTTGAGGCGCTCCGCCTGTAACTCCTCGCGAATCAAATCCACGGTGGGGCTGCAAAGCATCCGGCGGTGCGGAATCACGCCCAGCAACTCGAGGCTTTTTCTCTTCAGGCCGCGGCGAGCAAAATCTGCCACGTAGCCCACCTTGTCCTGCACCACTTTATTCAGGATAACCCCAATGACCTCTACTCCTTCCTTCTCGAAAAGCGCCTGGTTGAGGCAAACCTCGTCAATCGGTTTCCCAATCCCACCCTGCGTCACGATAATCACTTTCGCGTTGAGGATTTTCGCCACACGCGCGTTCGAAAGATCGAACACCGAGCCGACGCCCGCGTGTCCCGATCCCTCGCACAGTACAAAATCCTTCTCCCACGCTACCCGGTCGAACGCCTTGTGGATCTTGCGGACCAGAGTGTCGTAATTTGCCGCTTCCAAATACCGTCGTGTGAAATCCGGCTCGATCGGAATCGGACTCATCTCGACCAAAGGACAATTCAGGTTATAGACCTGATCCATCAAAACGGTGTCCTCGTCGATCTTCTGCTCGGCAATGGCCACCAGGCGCTGCCCCACCGGTTTGATATAACCCACCCGGGGATAATGCTTCTGCAAGGCCGCGAGCAACCCAAGCGATGTCGTCGTTTTGCCGTCGTTCTGGCGCGTCGCGGCGATAAACACGCGCGGAGTGACCGTGTTCATGCGAGAATTCGCAATTGCCGCGCGGCGAGTCTCCCGTCGTCAATCATTTGGCCTGCAAAACGCATCGCTGTTGTCTAACTGAGCAGGAGTCAAACTGCAAATGGGTTCTGGATAATGCCAGAAAATGCCAGACACCACGATTATCCGCGTTTGAGGCTCGTCAGACCGATTGTAAGCAGGAGAGCAGCGCCGAGCACGCAGACGACGGCGGCGCCGGTAGGCAGGTCGAGTCTAAAGGACAGGTAGAGCGCGACGATGCTGGAAATTGTCGCGATTCCCCAGCCAACGATCAAGCGCGTCGCGAGCCGGGCGGCCAGGAACGTGGCGCAAACGGCCGGGACGATAAGATAAGAGAAGGTCAAAAGCACTCCGCCAATCTGCACGAAGCTGGTGACAATGATGCCAAACAGGCAGTAGAAGAGGAAATCCCAGAGGCGGACGCGCATTCCAGTGGCGACTGCCTGGTCAGGTTCGAAGGAAAGGCGGATGAACTTCTTGCGGAGAGCCATGTGGATGGCGGCAATCACCAGATAAATGCCGAAGGTTCGCAGGACGTTGGCGCGAGTGACGAGCAGGACATCTCCAACCAGGGTGCGTTGCAATTCCTCAACGCCCTCCGGGCTGCGACTGAGAAGTAAAATGCCGGCGGCGGCCGCGACGACATAGATAATGCCAATCAGGGCCTCCTGCGGGACTTCGCCTTTTTTCGTCCGGCTCAGCGTAAAGATCGCGGCGCCGACGAGGGTGAAGCTCAAGGACCAGGCGTAGCTTTGCCATTCCTCATGATGTCCCACGAGAATGGCCAGGCAAGTGCCCAAAGCAGCAACCTGGGCGAGCGCGAGATCGACGAAAATAATTTCGCGCCGAATAATGTGCAGGCCGAGGTAAACCAGAATGGGCGGCAAAAGGAGACAGGCCAGCAAAGGCCAGAGCATGAATTGAATGATATCGAGAAGCGCGCTCATGGTTTGCTCATCGCGGCGGCCACTGCGTTTACCAAATGGTCGATCAAGGAAATGTAGTCATCCTTCACGCCTTTAATTCCTCCAGGGAACTGGCTTGAATCAATCACCGTGGCGCCAGTGTCAGCCGCGACTTTCTCCGCGGTTCGGCGATTCAGGAATGGTTCACAAAGGATCACCTTGACGTGCTCCTGTTGCATCGCGGCGATCACCTCGGCGAGGTGCGCCGGGGTAGGGGGAATGCCAGGCCTCGGCTCGAGAAAAAGATCGAGAACGAATCCAAATCGTTTCGCGAAGTAGGGCCAGGAATTGTGGTAGGAAGCGATATGCTGTCCTTTGTAGGGGGCAAGCTTCTGGTCCCACTCCTTTAATTTCGCATCAATCCGGGCATTGAACGACTGCTCGTTCTTCTCGAATTTTTGGCAGGCGCGCGGATCCAGTTCGCAAAGTTTCTTCGCGATATTGCGCGCGATGATTTGCGCGTTGACGGGATCGGTGAGGTAATGCGGATTTCCCGCGGCGTGGATATCGCCCTGAGATCGGTCCAAAGCGGTTGGCACTTCCAATATTTGGACGCCCTCGTTCGCCATGAAATGGCCGGGCGCGCCGCGCTGGATTTTCGGATTCCGCGAGCCGTCGATTAGCGGCGAAAGCCAGGCCGCCTCCAGCTCCGCGCCGCCTTCAATGAGGAGGTCGGCATGGCTCATTTGCACGAGAAAGCTCGGTTTGGCATCGACAAAATGCGGGTCCTCGGTCGGTCGGGCGAGCACCGTGACTTTGACTTCATCGCCGCCCACTTCCCTGGCGATAGCACCGAAATCACCGGTGGTGGCAATGACATTGAGTTTCCCGTGGGAGACTAGTGGAAAGGCCAGGACCAGCCCGGCGAGAATAACAGATGAGGTAAATTTCATTTTTCCTTTTAAAATTTGTGGGCGGCATGCGCTCCCAGTTGAAACTCGAATTGGAGCCACACAGAATGGTCCTCCCCAAAGAGTTCGCCGTGATCGAAATTATATTGCAGCCGAATCTTGGAGAACTCGGTGGGATACCAGGTCAGGTTAGGGGAGATGCGCGTGCGCTCGCCTCGAAATACGTCATTCGCATCGTCCAGGCCGCGATTGCCATCGACCCATTCACCCCGAAGAGCCGCCACCCAGCGCGGGTGAAATCCCCAAAGGACCTGGGAGTAGAAGCCGTAGTCATAGAGGTTTTCTGCTGGGTAGCCCAAAGGATCCGCCCCAGCTTCGAAACGACTGTAGAGCCCTTCGGTTTGGAAGGCGACGAATGGAAAACCTTTTTCAGCGGCGGGTGATTTCCACTTCCAGTACAGATCAGCCCCGTAAACTTCGGTCCGTGAATCCTGGCCGGTATTATTCGGGCCCAACGCGGCGGAAAGACCGGCCAGAAGCGTTTGGTTATCGGTAACATCGAAGGAGGTCGCGAAACGCGGTACGAAGAGAAGGTCTCCCGCATTGCGCAAATCTCCCGCCACGGTGGGACGTCCGCGGAAATAATTTGCCCCAGCCGCGGCGACGTACTCTCCGGGATTGCGAAATAAAAATCCTTGTTCGCCGTTTCCATTTAGAATCCCGAGGGTGAACTCGGTAAAAAAGGGCGTGGGCGGGAGCCAGGAAAGGTCCCCGCCAATGCTGCGAAGGCCGTCCGGACCAAACACGCGCGTCAGGATGAGCGGTTGATCCACGAAAGCCCACTGATGCGGATGTTGCGAATTCTGGCGGCCGAAATTGGCCAGATACTGTCCGCCTTTGAGCTGAATATTCCAAGGTAGCGCGGTGGTTTTAAAATATACTTCTTCGGCTTCGATGCTGGTCTGATTGTTCTTATCGAGCTGCAGGACGAAATTCGCGAACGCGGTGAAGTAGGGATCGACCGCGCCGTCGAGGGAAAGTTCGGTATTCGGCATCGAAAAGCCGCGCTGAAACGGATCATGGCCGCCGAGTTGCAGGTAATTTCCCGGTTCGGGCGCGGTCGAAGAGCCAGCGTCCACGAGCGCGTCGAATCCAATGTTCATGTAAGCGCTGCCAGCGCGCAGCGTAATGGGATTTGCCGGCGACCACGGCTTGGAAAGCTGCGCCGGTTCCGCCGCTGAGGAAGTAGCCGGAGTGCTCACGGTCGGGGGCGGGGCATTGGTTGTGAGCGTCGATGGTTGCGCCGGGGGCGCCGCCTCGATGGATTGAAGTTTTCGCTCGAGTTGCTCGGTGCGTTGGCGCAGTTCGCGTATTTCCTGCCTCAGTGCTTGAATGTCGATCTTCTCATCCGCCCCCAGCACTGCGCTCGGGACAGCAATTATTCCAATTAGAAAAACAGATAAACTCCTCATAAACCCTTTTCATACCGCGTCGGAACGCGGCACAATTAACGACTGAATCGCGGAACCTTGTCTGGCTCCGCCCAACAGAGTTCGAATAGATTAAAGAGGAAGCGGAGGGCCGCGACTTGGATGAATGCGCGGGGAAAGTTCCCGGAGAACAACCGTCGGATGCTCTTCTGGAAAAAGGATTATATCGGCAGGAACAACGACTGGGGTAATCTGTGGAGCATCCGCTGTTCCTTCGTGGTGACAGGCGCAGGCCGCGCACTGTTGATCACCGCCCAGAGGGGCGCCATCGTGATGATGCACCGCGGCGAATACGGTGCTCACGCTCAAATAGAGCAAGCAAACGATTCCCGCTATCCAGCGCAGCATCATCGAGGTTCGACTAGCTTGCAAGCCGAAGCCGATTAATGCAAGCGAATTTGGCGGAACGGTGACATCATGAAATCAATCGGATTCCCAGGCCGGGAGCGAGGACATTGTTCTTTCGAGTGAAGTCCCGTCCGATTGGCTATAAGTTTAGGATCAGCGCTGTTTTCCAAGGTGTTTGCCACCAGAGCCGTGTGCGAGGAAACGCACACGAATCGAGGATTGTCAGCGCACGCTCAGATTGATACAAATCTGGGGAACCCATAGGATAACAGCGCATGAAAATCGCCTCACTGAATGGCTGCCTGAGAAGGAAAATCGGTTTCACCTTGATCGAGTTGCTTGTGGTCATCGCCATTATTGCGATCCTGGCGAGCATGCTTCTGCCTGCGCTCTCGAAGGCGAAGTCCAAGGGACTACAGACCAAGTGCCTGAACAATCTCAAGCAACTCGGGCTTGGAATGAGCATGTACCTGAACGATAACCGGGATGAGTTTCCCGGGACGGCCTCGCGCAATACCTATGGCTACCATGTCGAAGATTGGATCTATTGGAGAACCAACACGAAGGTTTATCCCCCGGTGGAAAGAAGTCTGATCGCCGGTTCCCTCGGTTCCGTGAGCAGCAATCTCTTCCGCTGTCCAGCCGACATGGATGATAGCGAGCGAAAAGCGATTAGCGACGGAAATGGACCTTACTTTTTCAGCTATTCCTTACTCAGCCATGACCTGAACGGGACGAAGAATCTTGGAATGGCCTCGATTTTCGATGGTCAACCACCCAATACGAAAGGTTACCTCTTCAAATCGACCGCTATTACGCAGCCGAGCTACAAGATTATGTTTGCCGAAGAGCAGGCGACGCATAAAAAAGGCGAAAGCCCCGATGTCGGTGGAACTTCCAGCATCATTAATGACGGGCGATGGGATCCGCCGGGAGATTACATCACGGTCCGCCACAATAAACGAGGCAACGTTGCCATGCCCGACGGGCACGCCGAAAACATCACTCCCAAGGAAGCGGGCCTGGATGCCCGGAATAATCCAACGACATGAGCCGGATTGGCTGCAACGACGGCGAGAGGTTTGCGAAAATGTTCCTTAAAAGCGCGCTTGCGATTGGCGTCTTAACCAGCGTTGCTTTCCTCGCCGCCTGCGCGAAAAAGGAAACGGCGGCATCTTCGGATGCTTCCGCGGCGGCTAACTCCCAGGCCGCAGCCGCTCCGCCGAGCGAGCAGGAAGCAAAAATCGAAGCTCAGTTTGTTCCGGCGCCGAACACGAAGCCAAACGCTCCAGTCCAGGAACGGCTTAACGGAGCGATTCACCCGGGCTTAACGATGATGCTTCAGGCTTATATTCAAGCCAAAGGCCGCATGCCCTCGACCATCCAGGAATTCGCGTATGCCACCGTCGATAGCCTGCCGCCCGTACCCGAAGGCATGAAGTTCGCGATTGATCCGGCGGATAAAACGGTGAAGCTCGTGAGAAAATAAGTTCGCGGGGGAACAAAGGCCTATTCGTAGCGCAAGGCCTGGATAGGGTCGAGTTTAGCGGCCCGAAGCGCGGGAAAAAGTCCCGCCACAACACCGACGCATCCGCTGAAGATCACCGCGACGATCATCGCCCCGCTGGTAATTTCCGGCGTATTTCCCGTCGGCGTCAGAATCGCGAGGAGCCGAACAAATCCAAGCGAAACGAGCAAGCCCGCGACCGCGCCCAGCATCGCGATCACCACGCTTTCCACCAGAATCTGAACGAAGACGTCCCAACCCGTCGCGCCCACCGCCTTACAGAGGCCGATCTCGCGGATGCGCTCGTTGATACTGGCGAACATGATATTCATGATCCCGATCCCGCCGACGATCAGGCTGATCAGGGCGATGACTCCCCCGCTCAGGCGGGCGTTGCGAATCTGCGCGTTGATGTTTTCCACCTGATTCTCCTGGGTGCGGAAGCCGAAGTCCTCGATCCCGCGGTGAGTGAGCATGAACACATTTCGCGCCTGCTGCAACGCCGGTTCCAGGAGGCTCATATCGGCTACTTTGATATCGATATCGCTGAGGCGCGGGTCTGGAATACCGTTGGTATCGCCGGCGGCCTTGAATTTGAGCCACATGGTATTGAGCGGGATGTAAGCCGTCAGGTTTTTGCGCATGAAGGCCCATCCGCCGTTTTTTGGCCCCCAACCGCGCGAGCGGCGAGGACCTTTCTGATCGTCCTGCGGTTTCGTTTTTGCGAGCTCACGTTCCTTGCGGTCCTGCTCGCTCATATATTCCGTGAACATGCCGACGATGGTAAAGGGCTGGCCGTTGATGTTGATCGTTTCACCGAGCGGCACAATTTCGCGCCCCGTTTTTTGCGGGGATCCGAAGAGTTCATCGCGAATCGCGGTCCCGATGACGATGACACTGTTGGCATTGTCTTCGTCCAGGTCGGTAAAGAAGCGGCCAAACTGGAGGGTGTGAAGATTCATGTCGATGACCGACGGCCAAACGCCGACCAATTCTGAAGGAACGACCATCTTTTCGCCGCGCGTTAACACCACGTTGCGCAAAGACATCTCCGGGGAAATCAACTTTATCAGCGGCGCGCTCGCGGCCA
>DASYTB010000416.1:0-1500 GCA_036002705.1 Verrucomicrobiia bacterium | reverse complement strand
ACCCGGGGCGGCGTGAACCGCATGGACTGACAAACACCCAGCGAGCGAGGCCGTTCCTACCCGAATCCCGGGCGCGCCTAACAGCTTTCCAAGCCGTTCAATCGCGCGATCCACGCGCTTTTGCGCCGCGTCTTCGGAGATTCTGAGCGTTTCGCCAATTTCACGGAACGGTTTGTCGTCAAAGAAACGGAGGAGGACCGCAGCACGATCCTTCGGATTTAAGCGGGAAAGTGCTTCGTCCAGAAATGGCTCAATCTTTGACCATTCGGGAGAATTCTGATTCGGTTCGCTCATAAGGACAGCGATTTTCTCGCGGTGCTGGCGGCGGGCTTCCTTGCGAATGAGATCAATGGCGGTGCGCCGGGTGACTTCATGAAGCCACGCGGCAAGGACAGTCTCCGTTTTCAGCCTGCTACAATTTTGAGCGAGGTCGCTGAAAACAGCCTGGGCGACCTCTTCGGCCAGCTGGGTGGAGCGGAGTTGGCGCAGAGCCGCGGAGTAAACCATGTCCAAATGACGCTCGACTAGCAGCGCGAAGGCGTCATCCGACCGTTCTTCGCGGTATTTCCTTAGCAGCTCAAGGTCACTCATCAATCGGCTCTATATCGCCGCCGGGCTGACGAAACCGACAAAAGGTTTTTCGGCGACAGAGGAGGGACCTTTTATGCTGCCTGGGCCTTGTGCGCGACTCATTGACTGGCGTAAACGCGCACGTAATCAACGAGGAGGCGTTGCGGGAAGGTCGTGCTCGCGTCGGGGTTTCCAGGCCAACTACCGCCCACGGCGAGGTTCAGGAGAATGAAATGTGGATGGTCGTAAACCCACTTTTTGCCGGCGGGTAATTTCTGCGGCGTGACGCTGAAGAAGGCATGTTGATCCACAAACCACGTGATTTTATTGGTCTGCCATTCGACGGCGAAGAGGTGAAAATCGTCCGCAAGATTCTTTCCGCCAGGCAAGCTGTAAGACGCGCCGATACCGCCCGCGCCCGAGTAGCCCGGGCCGTGAATCGTGCCGTGAACTGCAGCCGGTTCTTTGCCGATATTTTCCATGATATCGATCTCCCCGCACGTGGGCCAACCCGCTTTCGTAACGTCATCGCCCATCATCCAAAAGGCCGGCCAGATCCCCTGCCCTCGCGGCAATTTCATGCTGGCTTCGACCCGGCCATACCGCCACGACTGCTTGCCCAGGCTTTTCAGGCGCGCCGAAGTGTAGTTGCGCTCTTTGCCGTCTTTGCCGGTAAATTTTTCCCGGCGCGCTTCGATGACCAGGTTTCCGTTTTCAATATGTGAATTGGCGCGTCGATCCGTGTAGGTTTCGAGTTCGTTGTTTCCCCATCCGTTGCCACCGAGGTCGTAAACCCAATTGGCGGCGGTGGGCGCTGAACCGTCAGGCCCCGAAAATTCGTCCGACCACAGCAGTTTCCAATTATCGGATGCTTTGCACGGCAAACAGAAAGCGAGGACCGCGAATGCTGACAGAAGAGCGTACATGCAT
>DASYTB010000415.1:0-7014 GCA_036002705.1 Verrucomicrobiia bacterium | reverse complement strand
GGTCGCCTTTGCCCTGGATGCTCCAACCGATCTCGCTGACATCGCGCAAGCGGCGCGGGCCCACGGGCAGGCGGGTGAAATCGGCTTCATTAAGTCCGGAGAGTTCGATCTGCTTGGTGATCATTTCGCCGGAACGGGCGGACGCCTGGTTCAGGTCGGCCGAGAAGGTCCGCTGCGCGACCTTTTTTAGATTATCTTCGGCCTCGAAGTAGTCGCGGCGTTCCTGGTTGATTTTGTTCACCTTTTCCCGCAGGAGCAACGTTTGCTTATCGATGTCCTTGAGCGGGCGGACGAAAGCACCGCGGATGCCGAATCCGACGACGAATAGTCCGATTATTCCGGGCACCAGGGCGGCCAGGATTTTTTCGCGCTTCTTCATGCCGGACGGCCTGTTTTCGCGGGAATGCCGGTGGATTGCGGCGGTGTGTCGTCTGCCGGGCGCGGCGGCGGTTTCAGCTTGGAGAAATCCGGCTTCATCTTTTTCGGAATACTCAGCTCGACGGACGTGCGGAAGCTGTAGCCGTGCTTGTCATTGGCGGGGGTGATCGAGAGGGGTTTCACCTCGTAACCGGCGGCGCGAAGTTTTTTATCAAGTTCGGCCAGCATTTCGCCCGTCCTGGCTTGCACCGCAAACCGAATTATGTGCTGGGGCGAGGTGCTAAAAGCGCTCACGTAAATCTCTTCGGCATTCGGCAGGATCGCGGTCAAATACGCCAGATGATCCAGCCAATTCTGTTCATCGCCGACCCAGGTGTTCACGACCTTGTTTTGCGATTTCAGGCGGCGATAAATGGGAAGCTTCTTCTCGGCGTCCGTCAGTTGTGCCTGGATCTCTTCTTTAATTTTGAGGCGCTTTTTAATCAGGTTTGCGCGCACCCCAAAAAAGGTCAGGAGCAACACCATGGCCGCGGCCAGAGCACCCAGCAGTTGCGTCTGTTTTTTATTTCGCTGAACGGGCGGTCTTTTCGGGTTTGCGAAATCGATAGGCAATCCGGAGGGTTCGAGCGCGGCCAATGCCAGGCCGATGGGCGCGATGTAATTCGCGGCGCCGGCAATTTCCTCCGGTTCGCCATTCTTTATGGAAAAGCGCGCCGCCGGATCGAGCTTCTCCGCGGGGAGCGAAAGCCGTTCGCTGAGGGACGAGGAAAGCTCGGCCTCGATTTCGCCTGCACCGGCAACAAAAAGTTTTTGCACCGGTTGATAGCCACTCATTCCTTCGTAACTATGCAGGCTCCGCACCACCTCGATTTGCAAGGCTTCGACCAGCGCGGAGCGATCGGCCGAAGCGGCCTCGGATGAAGAATTCCCCGAGAGGGTCACTGCCGCCACCCGGCTGAAGACCAGCTTATTCTCGCAGACAATGTCGATTGTGACCTCTTCGTTACGAACCGAGATCAGAAGGACCGCTCCACCACCTCCCGGAACGCATTTGGCCACGCAATGAGCCGCCGCCACCGATCGCAATCCCAAGGCGGCGATTTTAAATCCAGCGGCTTTCGCGGCATCGTTGTAAAACTGAACGACATCGTTTTTCACGGCCCCCGCCAGCACCTCCAGGCGCTTTGTGGCCGAGGCTTCGGGACTTGGGGCCTCGGCATTTGGAGCCGAGGCCGGCACGTCGATCACGCGCAGGACCTTGAAATCGACTACCGCATCTTCGATACGGAAGGGCAGATCCTTGGAAATCTGAAAATTGACGACCGCCGCCAGTTCTCGCAGATCCGCGGGCATGGGTACTTGAATGGGCCGGAGCACCACGTTTCCCCGCGGCAGACAAAGCGCCGCTTCTCTCGGTTTGATGCGAAGCGAGTCGAGGGCGCTTTTCAGCGCCGCGCCCAGCGCGGCGGCCTGGTCTTTTTTCTCCGAAGGCAGATCAAGCCTGGTGCTGGCGATTCGAACAATGCGAGCCGCGCTGCCCTGGCCTGACGCCTGCACCACTCGCAATACGTCGCCATCCACGTCCAGCGCGACGATCGCTTTGCGCTTCCGAAAAGCGATAAGGTTGCTTTTCGGGAGGTTTGTGGCGGCCTCTGAATCAGGTTTGGGTTTTCGGTTGAACATCGGTTGTGTCTTCGCCGCTCGGCAGCGCAAACGGCAGGCCGAGCTTGGTGATATCTCTTAAGTAAAGAATTTGCGGCGCGCTATTGGGGGTTGGCGCTTTATCAATAACGACTTCGTAAACGCGGTAGCGTCCCGAGGGCACCGCGTAACCAAGCACGTTAAAGCGGAATTGTCCGCTCCGGGCCGTTACAAATGGTGCGGCCATTTTAAACTCATCCGCGCTGAGAACTCCTTCTGAATAAAGCCACGCGGGTGAGTCGCGCAGGTCGGTCGCGAGATTCTCGCGCGCCTGGGCAATGGCTTCCGCCTTTGCTTCGGATACTCCGGGAATTGTTTGCAGCACTTTGCTTCCGGCTGTATTCACGTTGATCAATCCGACGCGCCGCTGATCGAAGTTCGCCGTAAATTTATCGAGGACTAGCGGCAGTTCCTTGGCGGTGATTCCGGAAGTAATCTCGACTTCCTTTCCGTCGGCGTCCTTCACCTTCAACTTTGCCTCCAAAAGTTCCGCCGGCGTTTTAAAGATGACCTTATTTGACCAGGCGGCTTGGAGGTAAGCCGAGGCGCTTTCCGACAGAAGCCCTTCCGGGATCGCGCGGTTCGTCGAGTTGAGCTGGAAACGCGCCGAACCATCGGCCGACAGATCGAACTCATAGCTGAAGACCGTCCCGACATCTTGCAATCCCAGGAAAAGCTGCCCATCGGCATCATCGGGCGGAAATTGCAGGGCACCATCATCCTCATTGGGATCAAGGTGAAAATTATGGTTCGCGTCCTCGCCGTAAATAACACCCGGCGTAAAGCCAGGGAGCTTGAGCAGATCATCCAGCGTGGTGAGATGGACCCGTGCCGCCTCGGGGAAGAGAACACTTGTGGCCAGCGGGTCGGCCAGGCTCACCGCGTTTGTCGTGGTGCTGGAACCAGTGATCGCTTCAATCTGCTGTCCCGAAAGAAACGTGCATTTCTGCAACATCCCAGCGGTCGCTTTATTAAGGTTCAATTTGCGGCTTTCGTCGGTCAGTCCGAAGCGCGCCTGGGTCTCCTCCGGAGGCCCGGCCGTGAAGACCGTAAAATACCATTTATCGCTTCCATCATCCAAAACCAGTTGCCGAGACAGCGCGCCCGGATTGTTTTGCCACAGAGCCGGATCTTTGCTTTGCGCCAGGGAGATCGCCTGCTGGATTCCGCTCATGGCCGCATACCAGGCCTGCTCCGAACCAGCCGAGGCGGAAAATGCCGCTTCTTCCGCTCGCATGCGAAAAAGCAGACTCAACGCCACCATCGAAGCCAAAACCACAATCACCAGCACGGCGACAAGCAAAAATCCGCGCTCCTTTCGGCGGCTTTGAACCCCACGCTGAAAGAAGGCCGCGCCTCCTGGCGGATGATTGTCGTGAACAGGCATTTAACGCTATTCCAACTCTGACGACCGAAACCACTCCTGAATTCGTCGACGGGGAACGATTTAGTAGTTTGAGGTAGCCAGAGCGGATGATTCTTTATCGCGACCTTCTGCTGCCTTCGCCTGGTCGCGGCGATGGGCAGCGGTGGAGAATCGCCCGGCACTCGAAACGATTCGTCAGGTAAAAAAATAGAGAGACGGATGGATTACGTTATCAAAGTCAATCCCGCCACGAATTCTGAGAGCGAGGTCGAGCGTAACGCCGATTATGGCGCGTCCTCGGGCTCTACGGCTGATTATTTACCTTCGGAGCATCCGTGGCCGAAGGTTGGCTTGATTCATTTGTGCTCCGGAGATGCATGATCGAGTTCGCGCCCCCATTTGTTTCGGCATGGCGGCGCTGGTCCCGCTCATTGTGCATTTTTTTCATTTTTTCCCGCTGGTCGGGATTCAGGACGTCGGCGATCTCTTTGCGTGTGCGCCGATACTCATCTTTGATCTGCGGTTCGACCGGTTCCCACAAATGTTTCATTCGTTCCTGGCTGGCGGCGAGGATGCCTTCGACTTGCTTATGCTGGTCCGGGGTTAACTCGAGCTCGCGATCCAGCTTGGCCAAATATTCCTGCCGCCGCTGTGAAGAAATTGGAATGGGAGGGGAAGTGTGGCTGCGTTTCACCACCTTCGGCGCGTAGTTTCGCACCAGCACGCCGCCCGTGGTCGCTCCCGTGAGGAAAATAACGACGGCGGCGAGAATGACTTTCCAGCGGTTCACCAGCTATCTTCCACATCGACCGGAGCAAGCACCGTTCGTTCGAGGTCGCCCGCGAAAAGTTCCGCCGGCCTGGAGAAACTGCCATAGCGCACGACAGCCCCGGTCACAATGGTCACGGCCAGGCAAGCGAACGCGGCTCGCCACATGGAGGGCACCAGCAGCTTCCAGACGTCGGCGGGTGCTGCATTTAAACCGCGAATTCGAGTCATGACCCGTTTTTCGAATGCGTACGGCACCTGCGCGTCTTCAAACGCGGGAGCCAAGGACTTCCGCGCTGCCTTCAGAAACTCATCGTAACGTGGGCTTTTCATCTGCAAACTAGTTAGACGGCAACCATCTTGCTGCGGTTACCGCGATTTCACTCCCGAAAGCGCGTTCCGGCGATCTAACTGTGATTCTGAACCTGTTGGAGCTTTCGTCAAGCACTGAGATTCCGGGATTCAGCGATGAGCCAGCTATTTTTAACGACTCTTCCAAGCTCGACGTTGATCAAGGTTTCCGCAGGAGTTCCAAATGGGGTGGCGAGCAAATTCAAAAGAGACATAGTGACGCTAACACAATTTGTGACACCGGTTACATACAAAAGTGCCATACTGGCACTTTATTTCTTTCTGATTTTTCGATTGAAATTCATAAGCGCCTTTGCATAAACATTATATATAATCGAATACGATGGCATTCCTAAAGCTTTATTTCTTAGAAAGAAAAGGAATCTGAATATGAAATTAGTACGTTTTCAACGGCCTGATTTTTGGAATTGGCCAGCTTTTGACCGACTGACTACTATTCGAGACGAGATCAATCGTCTGTTCGAAGGTCCAATGGAAAATGGTGGCTCGGACGTTTTCAACTCGTGGGCTCCGGCTTTGGACCTCTACGAAGGCAAAGATAATCTGGTTGTCACGGCTGAATTGCCGGGTTTAAAAAAGGAGAACATCGACATCGCGCTCCACGACAATACTCTCACCATTTCTGGTGAACGGAAGGAGGAAAAGAAATGTGAGGGCTCGCAAACGTCCCGACAGGAGAGATTGTTCGGCCGCTTTACCCGCTCTTTGATCCTGCCGAAGCAGGTAAGTTCCGGCAACGTCAAGGCCACCTATAAGGACGGGATTTTGGCGGTAACTTTACCCAAAGCAGAGGAGGCGAAGCCAAAGCAGATCGAAGTGCAATAAGTCGCAACCAACCAGACAGGAGGATTTAGAAATGAACAATACAGTTATGCTGCAAGAAAAGAAGACGCCTGCGGGCGAGGAGCGAGGTGTGCAACGTCCAGAGCAACGGCGCGGTTGGCTCCAGCCCCAAGTGAATATTGTGGAGGGCAACGAAGGATATGTTCTCGAGGCCGAGATGCCAGGCGTGAGCAAGGAAGGATTGGAAATCCTTTTGGAAGGAAATGAGCTGACAATTATCGGGCATCGGAACAACGGTTTGGAAGGATCCCAGTTGGTTTATCGCGAATCAACTGATCGCGATTTCCGCCGCAACTTCGAGTTGGATCCGGCGATCGACACTGTTCGGATTTCGGCGAGGATGGAGAACGGGTTGCTGTTCCTGACCCTGCCGAAGGCGGAGAAGGTCAAACCGCGAAAGATTAGCGTGGAATAACTCGGTTTCCCTCATGATCCGTTCGCGAAAAGGACAACCTTCGGGTTGTCCTTTTCTGTTTTGTTCCACGTGGAACAATTGGGATGAATCGATGTCGAGATTCGAGGATTAGCCGACACGCTCGACTTTCGTTATTAACTACCCTAGATTCCGCTTTTGTGCGGGCCGGTCACAAAACCACCCTCTGAGTCCCCTCATTCTGCATCCTGGGGGAGAGAGATTGGGAGGTTGTGTCCGCACCTGAACTCGACATGTTCGTCCATCCAAAAAAATACGACGTTATAGTTTGCGGTGCTGGCCACGCCGGTGTCGAGGCTGCATTGGCGGCAGCACGGATGGGGTGCCAAACTCTCCTTCTCACTATCAACCTCGATAGTATTGGCCAGATGTCTTGCAATCCCGCCGTCGGCGGATTGGCCAAAGGACACCTTACCCGCGAGATTGATGCGCTCGGCGGCGAGATGGGTAAAGCTACGGACATGACTGGTTTGCAATTCCGGATGCTGAATACGAAGAAAGGGCCGTCCGTTTGGGCACCCCGCGCGCAGTGCGATAAGAAAGCTTATCAGTTCCGCCTGAAATGGGTCTGCGAACGCCAGCCGAACCTGGATGTAAAGCAAGGGCAGGTCGTGTGTCTTTTTCACGCGGATGGACAGGTATTCGGGGTTGAAACGACCTTGGATGTACAATACCTCGGCACCTGCGTGGTGATCACAACCGGCACGTTTCTGCGAGGACTGATGCATATCGGAAAAGCCCAACAGTCCGGAGGGCGCGCGGGGGAAGCTGCGGCGATGAACCTCTCCGCCTCGCTCAAGGAAATTGGATTGGAGTTGGGTCGACTCAAGACGGGCACCCCGCCGCGCCTTAATCGACGCTCGATTGATTTTTCCAAGACCGAAGAACAGCCCGGCGATGATCCAGTTCCGTATTTCACCTATTGGAAGGATGATTTGTTCCACGTGGAACATTCTGGGATCAATCCCATGGACTTCGGCCACTCCGGTGGGAAGTACCCGCCAGGTTCGATTCTGGATCGCATCAACGGCCAGCTTTCCTGTTTTATTACCTATACGACCGACAGCACCGCCCGGATCATCCGCGAGAATCTCCACAAGTCGCCAATGTATTCCGGGATCATCGAAGGAATCGGCCCGCGTTACTGTCCTTC
>DASYTB010000414.1:0-4386 GCA_036002705.1 Verrucomicrobiia bacterium | reverse complement strand
CACGTTGTGCCGTGAAAAAGGTCATTCTCCCGGCTTCATCACAAATCCACACTTCTTCGGCTCCGGCGTCGAAATAAAGGGCCTTCTTCTCTTCGATTTCCTTCGTCGTATTTCGAGGCGAAAGCACCTCAACGCAGATTTCCGGCGACTTTGGAAAACAGGAGCGGTTACCCAGCGCCCGCATGATTTGTTCAGACGCCCAGGCCACATCGGCGGCTCTCACTCCGTCCGCGGTCGAAATCGGACACTCCGTTACGACTTCACCTTCCGTCAGTAAGTCGCGCAGCGCACAAGTGATTTTCGATTGATAGGTGCCATGACGGGCGGAAGGAGGAGGGCTCATGATAATCTGTCCGTGACGGTCCGTTTCGATTCGACCTTCGATCTTCACCATTTCGGGGTCGTCAAGCAATTCATCCCAGCGCCGCAGGTTGGATGCGTCCTGTTTCCTCTGAGAAGAAAGCTCAATCATCAACTTGGACATGCTGTAACCGTACGCGCGCCACCGTCGATGCGTCAAGATTTGCAAAGCAAATCGGCACGGAATGAGCGAGTGACGGCGTTAACACGCCGGAACTTTGTTACGCTCTGATTTGTTTCAACGCAGCATTGATAAGATCGAGATCAAAATGTTCGGCCTTCCACTCGCCGCCGATCCATTCTTTCATGTTCTCATGTTCGGGTCCTTTGGGTTGCGAAGGGTTTCAAGCAACTCGTAATAGCCCATGCCTCCACAATCTTCCGGTGGACGTGCGTTCGCCCCGGCCAAACAGACCGGATGTTTGAAGCCCGGGTCCGGTGGCAGGATTTTTTCGAGCTTCACTCGTGCGCCCAACCGTCCCCGAAATAGCCGTTAGCCGAAATCGCCAAAAGCTGTTCGTTGACAGCCAAGGCCGACTGGTTAGATTCTCCTTCGCTCCTCGTGGCGCGTTCGTCTATCAGTTAGGACACGGCCCTCTCAAGGCTGAAAGACGGGTGCGATTCCCGTACGCGCTACCAGAGTTTCTTGGATTTTTTTGTTGTTGGTTTCTGCGATTTGTCCCTTTGAAAGAACGGATTAGCCGGTAATTGCCTCTGCGATCGCGCCGCCCATTTGATCGGTGGTTAAATCGCCGCCGAGATCAGGCGTGGTCTTTCGGTCGCGCAAGATTTTGGTGATGGCCTGGCGAATCTTGTCGGCAGCTTGATCGAGCCCGAGCCATTCGAGCATGAAAGCGACGCTGAGAACGGCGGCGGCGGGATTGGCAATTCCCTTCCCGGCAATATCGGGCGCGGACCCGTGCACCGGCTCAAACATGGAAGGGAACTTCCGCTCGGGATTGAGGTTCGCGCTCGGCGCGAGGCCGAGACCGCCGGCCAGGATCGCGCTCAGGTCCGTCAGAATGTCCCCGAAAAGATTGGACGCGACGACGACATCGAAACGCTCCGGCGATCGGACGAAATTCATCGCGGCGGCATCGACATGCTGTTTGTCCGCTTTAACGTCCGAGAATTTGGGCCTCATCTCCTCGAGGATTTCGTCCCAGAGCACGAAGGAATAACGCTGGGCGTTGGACTTGGTGATCATGGTCATCTTGCCGCGCCGCTTCCGCGCGAGTTCAAAGCCAAAGCGCAAAATGCGTTCAATTCCTTTGCGCGTGTGAATGGCGGTTTGAAGCGCGAACTCCTCCGGCTGTCCGGTCTTGAAGCGCCCGCCGGAATTGACGTATTCGCCCTCCGAATTTTCGCGCACCACGACCATATCGATCTCCGCCGGGCCTTTGCCCGCGAGAACTGATGCCACCCCCGGAAAGAGCTTTGCGGGACGGACGCAGGCGTATTGATCGAAGCTCTGGCGCAAACGAATGAGTGGCTCCAGCGTGATGTGGTCGGGAATGCGGGCTGGATCACCCAATGCGCCGAGAAAGATCGCGTCGAAGGGACGGAGGATGTCCAAAAAATCAGGCGGCGCGACCCGGCCGTTTTTCAGCCAGAACTCGGCGCCCCAATCGAACGTCGTGAGGTCCAACTCAAACCCGTCGATGGCGCTTTGCGCGGCGTGAAGGACGCGTACGGCTTCACGGGTGACATCCACTCCAATTCCGTCACCAGGGTAGATCGCGATTTTGAAACGTTTCACCACGTGAAGCTTTTAACCGATGATTTGATGGATCGCTTCGCCATGATCCATGTCGAGCCGTTTGCGTCCGGGGATTTCGAGACGGTGCGAATCGAGGCCGAGCAATTTGAGAACGGTCGCGTGGATGTCCGTCACGTAATGCCGATCTTCAACCGCGTGGAAACCGAGTTCATCGGTCACGCCGTGACCAATGCCGCCCTTGATTCCGCCACCCGCGAGCCACGCGCTGAACCCCTGCGGATGATGATCGCGCCCGGTGCCTTCCGCGCCGGGCGAACGTCCAAATTCGGTGCCGAAAACGACAATCGTGTCGTCGAGCATGCCTCGTTGCTTTAAGTCCTGGAGGAGCCCGGCGATCGGTTTGTCCACCTGCTGCGCGAGTTTGCCGTGATTGGATTTGATCTCAGAGTGCGCGTCCCAATCGCCGCCGCCGCCGCCGCCATGGAAGAGCTGAACAAAGCGCACGCCGCGCTCGACCAGGCGTCGCGCAACAAGGCATTGCTCGCCGAACTGTTTCGTTTCGCTCTGATCGATTCCGTAGAGGCGGCGCGTCGCCTCGGGTTCCCTTTCGAGTTCCAGGGTTTCGGGGATCGAGGTCTGCATTTGAAACGCCAGCTCATAGGCTTTGATGCGAGCGCGGAGGTCTTTGTCATCGGGATAATCGATCCCGGCGAGATGATTGAGTTTGCCGAGCAGGCTCAAGTTCTCCAACTGTTCTTCGCGCGTGATGCTGCCCTCGGGTGGGGCGATGAAAGGCATCGGATTTTTGGGATCAACATTGAGGCGAACGCCCGCGTATTCGGCTCCAAGATAAGCCGCCCCGTGCGTAAAAGCGCCGCCGCAGCAATCGCCGGTGGGCAATCCGAGAACCACGTATTCAGGCAGATTTTGATTGACCGTGCCCAGACCGTAGCAGACCCAGGAACCGATGGTGGGATGATCCAGTTCACGCGGATGGCGCCCCGTCTGCCAGGTGAGCTGCGCGCCGTGATCATTATGAATCGTCCAAAGGGAACGAACTATCGCGAGATCATCCGCGCATTCGCCAATGTGCTTGAACCAATCGCCGACCACGAGCCCGCTTTCCCCATAAGCCTTGTAGCCGGTTTGGAGCGGCATGATCACCTTGCGGTTGCCGTGGGCCGGGTTCGCGCCAATGATATTCTTGTTCACCTTCGCCGGATCGAGCGCGTCCTTGTACGGGGTGTCCTGGATTGATTTGCCAGCGTATTTGTTCAACTCCGGTTTGACATCGAAGCTTTCGACGTGGCTCACGCCGCCGCAAAGAAAAATCCAAATCACCGCTTTGGCCCGCGGCGTGAAGTGCGGCCGGCCATCGGGCGGACGCCAGGCCGGTTCTTCAACGCCGAACACCTTCGAAGCGCCATCCCGGAAAAGCATGGCGCTCAACGCCAGCCCGGTGAAACCCATGCCCGTATCGGCCAGAAAGGAACGTCGGGTCCGCCCGCAACCGCACTGCGATTTATTTTTCATAATCTCGGCGTCGCTAATAGTCTTACCAGAATATCGCGGTCCTGCCAAAGGCAATTCCGATTCGTCGTTTTATTTATTTCACCGGGATTACGACGCTTTGAAGGCGCGATATTCTCTGTTCTCCGTTACTTCTGTTAATCGGATTTCCATGAATTGCCTCAGGCGTGCTCTCGTCTATGTTCCACCCATGGGGTTGTAATGCGTACGCGTGCCGTTTTCAAAGGATGGTTGGTTGCGATGGTGCTGTGCTGCGGCGCTTATGCCGCCTCTGCCGCCGGGCAGGCTCAAGCGGTCGTCATTGGGCCGGTGCTCGGCGGTGCGCCCGAGGTTCCAGAAGCCGAACTGCTCGTTTCCGAACTGAATTGCGTGGCCTGCCATTCCGCAGCCGAAAACGATCCGTTGCGGCTCTCGTCCCGCAAATCGCCCGTGCTCGGGAAGACCGGGCTCAGGCTCACCCCGCAATATCTTCGTCGCTTTTTGAATGATCCGGTCGCTTACAACCCCGGCACCACGATGCCCGATTTGCTTCATCATCTGGCGGGCGCGGAAAAGTCCGATGCGGTCGAAGCCCTCGTTCATTTTTTGACGTCCGAGCAGGACACGACCAAAGCGGCAGATGTTGGCGCGGAAGATTTCCAGGTCCGGCAGGGACGCACGCTTTATCACACGATCGGCTGTGTGGCGTGTCATGAGCCTGAAACGAGCCCCGATGCGGCCCCCGGCATCACACCCGAAGACCCAAGACTGCAACGCTTTGATCCGAGCCTGACGGT
>DASYTB010000413.1:0-4066 GCA_036002705.1 Verrucomicrobiia bacterium | reverse complement strand
CACGGCGCGGACGAGACCTAACCCTAAGGATCGTATCTGGCCCACCTGCCGCCACAAGCGTGATTTTCTGGTGCGTAATCTCGGATTTACACTCACTTAACCTCGATCAGCGAGGCTCGGAGTCCCAAAGTGCGACCCTCGTCGGGACGCCCTCACCACATCTCCGGAAGCGGCCCGTTTAGCCGCTGAAAATCCCGCACCGTAAAAACGCTAAACGAAAATGACCACACCAGCTTCGATTGACTTTTCATCATTTACCCTGACAGTCATCGCCTGGGTCTGCGTGCAAGCGCAGGGTCGGCCGGCTTGTTTCGACCATTAGTTTTCTGATCGCGAGTTGGACGTTTTCTGCCGATATTGCAAAGAGATGTGTGGAATTGTTGGTTATTTGGGCAAGCGCCAGGCCGGGCCAATCATCCTGGAGGGGCTTCGCCGCCTCGAATACCGGGGCTACGATAGCGCGGGCATAGCCGTTCTCGATGGCGGCGCATTCGATGTCCACAAGAAAAAGGGGAAAATCGACGAGGGTTTAAACCTTCTGCTCAGAGAAAGGCCACTGCATGGCACGCTTGGGCTTGGGCACACCCGCTGGGCCACCCATGGCGCCCCCACCGATGAAAACTCCCATCCGCATTTCGACGAATCTGGCCGTATTTCCGTGGTGCATAATGGTGTCATTGAGAATTACGACCGGCTCAAGCAGCGGTTAATTAAGGCCGGGCACACCTTCAAATCCGCAACGGATACCGAAGTCCTGGCGCATTTGATCGGCGAGCACTACGAAAAGCTGAGCAATTCGCCGCGCAATGGCACGCATCCACTGACGCAGGCCGTCATCGACGCGCTCAGAGAAGTGATTGGCACCTACGGCATCGGAGTAATGTCTGTCGATTACCCCGGCGTGATTGTCGGCGCGCGGCGTGGTTCGCCGCTGATTGTCGGGGTGGGGGAGGGCGAGAACTTCCTGGCGAGCGATACCTGCGCGATTGTTTCCCATACGCGCCAGGTGATCTATCTGAATGATTATGACGTGGTGACGCTCACGCCGGAGAAGTTCGACGTGGTGAGCCTGGGCTCCGAGACGGCCAAAGTGCAGGTTTCCAAGATTGAGTTCAGCGCAGAAGATTCAGAAAAGGGCGACTTCGCGCATTACATGCTCAAGGAGGTTTTTGAGCAGCCGCGCACGGTTCAGAACGCGCTCCGAGGGCGAATCGATAATGATGAGCTCACGGCCAAATTCGGCGGCCTGAATCTGACCACCGCCGAGCTGCGGGCGGTTGACCAGATCGTCATTAACGCGTGCGGCACGAGCTGGCATGCGGGCCTGGTCGGAGAATATCTTTTCGAGGAATTCGCGCATATCCCGACGGAAGTGGAATACGCCAGCGAGTTTCGCTATCGCAACGCTCCGATTGAAAAGAACACACTCGTTTTGGCGATCACGCAATCGGGCGAAACCGCGGATACCCTCGCGGGCCTTCGTGAATCGAAGCGCCGGGGACATCCCGTGCTCGCGATTTGCAACGTGGTGGGCAGCACCATTGCCCGCGAGGCCAACGGAGGCATTTACCTGCACGCCGGCCCGGAGATCGGCGTCGCCTCGACCAAGGCGTTCACCTCGCAGGTCACGGTGCTCATCTTGTTCTCACTCTTGATGGGCCGCATTCGCATGCTGCCGAACCAGCGGGCGATCCAGTTGATCAAGGCGCTGGAAAAAGTGCCGGAGCAACTCGAATCGATCCTTGCCCAGAATGACAAAATCAAGAAGCTCGCCGAGAATTACGCCCATTGCGAAGATTTTTTCTTTCTCGGCCGGCAATACAACTTTCCCGTGGCGCTTGAAGGCGCCCTGAAGCTCAAAGAAATCTCTTACATCCACGCGGAAGGCTATCCCGCTGCCGAAATGAAGCACGGGCCCATCGCGATGATCGACGAGAAAACACCCACTGTGTTTCTCATTCCTCAGGATACCCTCTACGAAAAGACGATTTCGAACCTGCAGGAAATCAAGGCGCGCAAAGGGCCGATCATCGCCATTGCGACCGAGGGGGATGAACACATCAGCAGGGAGGCGCAGGACGTTATTTACGTCCCGCCGACGATCGAACCGGTCTTTCCGCTCCTGGGGGTCGTCCCACTGCAGTTACTGGCCTACCACATCGCGGTCCTGCGCGGCTGCGACGTGGACAAACCGCGCAACCTGGCCAAGAGCGTGACGGTCGAATAGCAAACCATCAGAACAGCGAAAGCCACCACCACCATCATGACGAGCTCCGCCGTTCTGATCGATTAAAGCCAGCCGCCTAGCAGCAGCGATTCCCTGTGTCATCGTATGAGGATGCGGACGCCTCCGCCCGTTTCCACGCCGCGTGGCTCGCCATGCGGGCTCGTTCCCAATCAAGACGCGATTTGCCTTTCACACGGTCCCAATCACGCCGCATTTCCGGTTCGATATCTTCGTAACTCTTCCCACTGCTGGAATGACGAGAATACCCTTCGTACCCCGAGCGGAAGGCGGGCTGGTAATCTTCATATGTATAACTCCGCTCCACCCACGGTTGCGAGCCGTAATTGTCGCGCCAGTAAGCGTCTTCCAAGGTTGGGTTCACCGCCTCGGCCGCTCCTTTGCCGGCTAATCCTCCAATAATTCCGCCGGCCACCAAACCCACTGCGGCACCCACCGGTCCCCCTGCGGCTGCTCCAATCGCCGCTCCCGCCGCCCCGCCACCGGCGGCGCCCACACCAGACCCCACCGGATGCGCGCCCGGCGCCCCCGTCAAGGGATCGCGATTCGCGTCAGCGGTTTTGGGCATCTCACCCACACGGTTTTCTTTCAAGTCGTCTCTCATGGAACCCTCCTTATTGTTAAACGATGAAGCATTTGCCTCATGAAGCAACATATGTGCGACGACGGCAAAAAAACATCGGGAGACGGCCTGTTTGGCAGATGCGCCGCCGGAGGAGCCCAATCGCTATCACTTACGGATTGCCAGCATCCCTGCGGGTGTGTTTTCGGTAATTTAATACCCTTTTGGGCAGTCCACGCGACCTTTCCGGCGGCGGAACGGATGGTTTGGTGGATTTAGATTTCCGCCAGCTTCTTCTGTATGAGCTTCTCCAACTTCACTATATCCGCCGCGAAAACGCGAATGCCATCGGAGAGCTTTTCCGTCGCCATTTGATTTTCATTGAACATCCAGCGGAATGTCTTTTCGTCCAAATGCATCTTGGGCATATTCAGTCCGGCGGCGAGGTCCGGGATCAATTTGCGAGTGACGCTTCCGGGCGTCTTTTGCAACTCTTCCAGCAGCGTGGGGCTGATCGTGAGCAGGTCACAGCCGGCGAGCTCAAGAATTTCACCGACGTTCCGGAAGCTGGCACCCATCACCTCCGTGTTGTAACCGTATTTTTTATAATATTTATAAATCTCCGTCACCGAGACCACTCCGGGGTCTTCGGCTGCGGGATATTGATCACGCCCAGCGCTTTTCTTGTACCAGTCGAGAATCCGCCCAACAAAGGGAGAAATGAGTTGCACCCCCGCTTCGGCGCACGCAATCGCCTGAGGTAAGGAGAATAGTAGAGTTAAATTGCATTTAATGTTGTCTGCATTCAATTGCCGCGCCGCGCAAATGCCTTCCCAAGTCGAGGCGACTTTGATCAGAATTCGCTCGCGCGAGACGCCCGCAGCCTCGTAAAGGGAGATTAAATGTCGCCCCTTTGCAACGGAAGCTTCCGTGTCAAAGCTCAATCTGGCATCGACTTCTGTCGATACTCTATTAGGTACTATTTTAAGTATCTCAGTGCCGAAAGCGATCGCCAGGTGATCCATCACCATTTGAATGTTCTGGCTGGTGGGGTGCGGGCCTCTTTTTGCCTCGCGCAGCACCCGCTGAACCAGGTCGGCGTATTCGGGCATCTCGGCTGCCTTTTGCAGGAGAGTTGGATTTGTGGTTGCGTCCCGCGGCTGATATTTGCGAATGCTTTCGAAATCGCCGGTATCCGCCACGATAACGCTGAACTGTTTGAGTTGCGCTAAAAATGTGTTCATAAAAAATATTAGACG
>DASYTB010000412.1:0-3875 GCA_036002705.1 Verrucomicrobiia bacterium | reverse complement strand
GACGATGGTCCATCCGCACCCCCGGCGGCGCGCTTGCCTTCGACCGACTCAAACTACGCACACCCGTGCTCGGAGGCGTTTTCATGTCGTCGGCTCTGAGCCGCTTCGCGCGGACGCTGGGAACACTGGTCAAGAGCGGCGTTTCGCTTCTGCCCGCGTTGAAAATTGTCGAGAACACGATTGGGAATCTCGTTTTGGCCAAACTGATCGCGCAGGTTTCTGAAGAAACGCGGGGAGGCGATTCGCTGGCGGCGCCACTTCGCAAACTGGGTGTTTTCCCGAAGACGGTGATTCAAATGATCAATGTCGGCGAAGAGAGCGGGAAGCTCGATGAAATGCTGTTGAAGGTCGCGGAAATCGAGGAGCGCGAAATGCGCGCGAAAACAAAAAACCTGATTTCATTGCTCGCGCCCGCTTTGATTCTCGTCGTCGGCGCACTGGTGGGTTTTATGGTCATCGCGCTGCTGCTGCCCATTTTCAAACTGAGCCACGCCGTTCGTTAAAATTTTTAGAACAGGAGCAACCATGAAAATAATTCTACAAGAGAGCGCTGGAGTCTCGGCTGGCGAGTCATCGTGTCCTTCCGAGGCGCCGCTTGAGCTTTTCCTGGCGGCGAGACGCCGCCTTTACCCGCAAGCGAGGACGCCTGCGCTACGAGAGCGAGCGTTCACGCTGATGGAATTGCTTATTGTGGTCGTGATCCTCGGGATTCTGGCGGCGACGATCATTCCGCAGTTTTTCGGAAGCACTTCAGACGCCAGAGTGGCCAGAGCCAAAGCGGATATCGCCTCGCTCGAGACGGTGCTCGATACGTTCAATTTGCACATGGACCGGTATCCAACAACGGAAGAAGGGTTAAAGGTGCTGGTCGATCCCCCGAGCAGCGACAGCAAAAAATGGCGTGGTCCTTACATCAAGATTCTTCACACGGATCCATGGGGCAACCCCTATCAATATCGCTATCCCTCCGCCCATCGGAAGAGCGGTTTCGACGTTTGGTCGCGCGGCGCGGATAACGCGGATGGGGGCGAGGGTGAAGGGGCGGATATCGGCAATTGGTAGTCGCCGGGAAAGCAGAGGAGCCACATCCATGTCACCAGGAGCGCACATTCAGCGAAGAGATCAGAGCCTCCTCACGGCGGCCCCTGCGTTCGAATTAAATCGCGCGTTCACGCTGGTCGAGTTGCTCGTCGTGCTCATCGTCGTCGTGATCCTGACGGGCGTGATCCTCGTTGAGATGGGCGGGACCTATGAGGACGCGCTGCTTCGCTCTTCCGGACGGAAGCTCGTGAATCTTTGTAATTTGGCGGCAAGTCAGTCGATCAGTGTTGGTCTGCCGCATCGTCTTTTGATCGATGAGGTGAACCACAAAGCCTCGATACGCGCAACCGTTCCGGAGCAGGGGAAGGAAAACGAGGCCAGGCCGGTGATTGTCGAAGAGAGCGAACTCGACTTGCGGATTAGCATTCAGGTGCGAGAAAGCGAATCTCATATCGCGCCCGGGGATGAGCAACCCGTCGAGGAACCGCCGGAAGAGACGTCGCATCGGGGTGAAATTCAATTTTTTTCGGACGGCACGGCAGAGGCGCGGGAAATCGTGCTTCGCGACCGCACCGGCGTGGAAATATTGCTCCGCGTTAATCCGATCACGGGGCGCGTCCGGATTGTTGAACCACAAAGCGACGAACAGCCATGAAGCGCATTGAGGGATTTTCATTGGTGGAAGTGATGTGTGCGATCCTGATTTTAAGCTTTGGTCTGGTCGGTTTGACCGAGGGCATCACGGTCGCGCTGGGCTCGAGTAAAGAAGCAGAAATTCAAACCGGCGCGGCACTGCTGGCGGCCGGGCAGATCGAAACGGTGCGTGCCGAAGGCTACCTGTCGGCGGGCGAAACCGAGGGCGATGGCGAGAGCGGCCTTTCGCTTTATAAATGGAAACAGACGATCAAGGAAACCAAGGTCGAGGGACTTTTTGAAATTAGCGTCGTGGTCGAACACGCCAGGACCGGCAAGGAAATTTACGAGGTGAACACGATCCTTTTTGACCCGCCCATCACGCGCGAAACGCAGCCCTCCTCGCGAGACCGCGACAAAAACCGGAGGCGCAGGTGAGATTCGCCACTCATTCAGCGTCCCTTCGGGACGAACGGGCGGGCGAGACGGGCATGCCCGGGGTCGGGTCACGACGCAACAGCGCTTTCACGCTTATCGAACTGGTCATCAGCGCGGCGCTCATGAGCATGATTCTCGGAGCGGCCTATGTTTGTTTGAGCGGCGGAATCTCCAGCCAAAAACACATCGAATCGCGTTCCGACGCGGTGCAGTCCGCGCGCGCGGCGCTCGCACTGATGGCGGCGGACTTGCGGAGCGCGGTGCCGCTTTCGAAGGAGTTCGAATTCATCGGCATGCACCGGGATGTGGAGGGCGCCGACGCGGACAATCTTGATTTCGCGACGCGCAATTACACGCCTCGTCACGAGCGTGAATTCGATTTTTCCGAGGTGAGCTATTTCGTGCAGCAGGATCCGAAAACGAAATCTCTGACGCTTTTCCGTCGGCGGGATCCGACGCCGGATCCGGAACCTTTTTCGGGCGGGAATCGCGAGGAGATCGCGCGCGGCATCCGCGGGCTGCGCTTCGAATATTATGACGGGTGGGACTGGTACGAGGAGTGGGGCGACCCGACCGGCAAAAGGCAAACCAAACTGATTCCGGAACCGAACATGTCAGGTTTGCCGGAGGCCGTGCGGATTACGTTCACGATTGATCCAGGTTTCGAGCGCAAATCACTGGAGGAGGAGAGCAAATCGCCCGAGCCGCCGCTGGTATTCCAAACCACGGCGCGTGTGAATATGTCACTTTTCTTCTATCGGAGAAGCAGCGGCGGTTCGACTAACAGCGCGAGCGCAACGCCGAGCAGCGGCGGGAATCCGGCGGGACCGCCGGGAGGAGGGGGGCAGTGAAGGTCAACGGGCACAGCCACCTTTCAGATCGTGTTTTTGCAGCGGGGTGCAATTTTGTCCCGGAGGGACAATCCGATAATAGCCCGGCGTTTCAACACCGGGATCAACGTGATCAAAATATCAGTCCCGACTCGTTTGTTGATGATCCCGGCGTTAAAACGCCGGGCTATTTTCAATCATCCCTTCGGGATGAAGCGGCAAACGTTCGAATGCTGGTTTTTACGGCTGGGGAATCTCGCGGTTCCGCCATGCATCGGGCTGAAGGCGCGGTGTTAATGAGAGGCCAGCGCGCCTCCATCCTCGTGGCACTGCTCTGGTGCCTGACTTTGTTGTCGGTGGTGGTGATTAGCGGGCTTTATTCCGCGCGGCTGGACTTGAAGGTCAGCAAGAACTACGGCGATAACATCCAGGCCTATTACCTGGCGGTCGCGGGAGTGGAAAAGGCCAAGGCATTGCTGTATCACGACGCCGCCAGCCGCAAACGTTCCGGCCAAAATCATTCCGGCGCGCTTTACGACGATCCTGATGATTTTCGCGACGTGAAATTCGGGCGCGGTGAGTTTCGCGTCGTTCGGCAGGGCAGCGCCGATGAAGGCGGCCAGCTCATCTATGGGATCAGTGATGAAGAGAGCCGCCTGAATATCAATCAAGCCAGTGGCGAAGAGCTGCTCAAGCTCTACGGGATGACGCCGGAGGTTTCCGCGGCGATCGGCGACTGGCGCGACCAGGACAACAATGTTTCGCAGGGCGGCGCGGAGTCCGAATATTATGCGGGGCTGCGGCCGCCTTATATGCCGCGCAACGACCGGATTCAAACCGCGCGCGAGTTGCTCATGGTCAAAGGGGTAACGCGCGAGCTTCTCTTCGGAGAGGACGCGAATGGCAATGGGCTGCTCGATCCCGAAGAGAACG
>DASYTB010000411.1:0-19574 GCA_036002705.1 Verrucomicrobiia bacterium | reverse complement strand
TGCGCATGGCTTTCTGAAATCGCAGGTCCGCCTCTGCCTTCTGCGCCACTGCTTCCGCCGCGATCAAATCGGGTCGCGGCAGGTCTTTCGCGTTTTCGGGCGCGGGCAATTCAACCTGCGCGAGTTGCTCGAGTGTATCGGCGGGCGCCCAATTTCCTTTTGGCTCGCGAACGCCCATTAAAACGTCCAAGGTGACCCTGGCACTGATCGAAGCAGCGGCGGCGGCGCGCGCATCGAGCTCCAGACGTTGCGAGGCGATTTCGATCTGCGATTTATCCGCGACGGAGATATCCCCAGCTTTCAAGCGACGGGCGGCAATGTCCGCTTCTTTGCGGAGGGAATCCGCCGATTGACGCAGAATCTCCTCATTGGCGACGGAGAGAAGCACTTGGACATAGGCCTTGGCAATTCCCTGATTGAGGATACGGCGCGCGTCCGCGAACCGCGCTTCCGCGGCCTTGAATCCAGCCTTCGCTGAAGCCTGGCGACTGCCGCGCTTCCCGCCGATCTCAAAAAGCTGGCTCACGGCGGCAATCGTGTCGTAGCTCCGGTCCCAAAAGCTGTTGCCCAAATAAGTGGCGCTGCTCCGATCCGTATCAATTTTGCTCGTTCCGAGGGAAAGCACCGGATTCGGAAACTCCTTGGAAATGATCCGTTGCGCGGTCGCGAGGTCCACGTCGCTTTTGCTCGCGAGAAGGTCCCAGTTATTTTGGAAAGCGGTGTTTTTGGCCTCCAGCAGCCGGAGCGATGGTCCGGGCGGCGGCGCCTTGGGCAGGGTAAGGTTTGTTTGCGCCAATCCCGAGGCCGTGAGGAGAAGGCAGGAGAAAAGCCAGCCACACGAGCTCGGCAAATAGGCCCAGCCCGGAACTCTCATCATGGAGGCCCGCTTGAACTCCGCTTTCGGCATTATTGAGTGGGCCCTAGCTACTCGCGTGCCAAGCTTAATTTGGAGCAGAAACCGCTGATTCCCAGTGCTTTGCCAAACCATCAGGGTTCACACCGATTACTCTCTTACCAAACGTGGTAACTATCTATCCAAAGTCTTTCGACGACGTCCGCCTGTCCAACGTTGCAACGTTTGGCGGCCGTCAGAAATCCAAGTGAGGCGCCTTCCACGCTGAGGTTCGGATGACCTCCAGCGTCGGAAGCGCGACTGGAGGGCCCGCCAGCAGGCTGAAAGCCCGCAATGGGATAGCCCCGGGCTGACGCGTAACGGAGGCCCAGGTGCACACGGTCACAAGCGGTCAAAGCGCTGTAAGGGCGGAACAGTGCGCCTGAGATTGACGCGAGGATGGTCGCGGCCTTTCAGGCCGCAGATTGACAGATTGATTGAAGTGCGGCTATCGCAGCCGGAAGGTGATGCGCGCTTTGCTCAGATCGTACGGGGACATTGCCAGGCGTACCCGATCGCCCGCTGTCAGGCGGACAAAGTGCTTGCGCATCTTGCCGGAAATATGAGCCAGCACTTCGTGCTGGTTGTCGAGTTTCACTTTGAACATCGTGCCCGGCAGCACCGCCGAGACTGTGCCTTCGAGTTCAATATGCTGCTCGCTCATCTGATGCCTGAACAGACGGAGCGGCGCTGAAATAGCCTCAAGCGCCGCTCCCGAAAACCGAAATTCTTAGCGCGAGTATTCGCGTCGTCCCCCGCCGCCACCGCCGCGGCCACCACCACCACCACCACCGCCCCCGCGTCCGCCACGGCCACCACCACCACCGCCGCCACCGTAACCTCCGCCGCCGCCTCCGCGGTCACTGCGTTCTTCACGAGGACGCGCTTCGCTCACGTTCATGGCCCGTCCGTTCACATCCTTGCCATTCAGGGTGTTGATTGCATTCTGGGCCTCCTCTGGGGTTCCCATTGTCACGAAGGCGAAACCCTTCGACCGTCCGCTCATGCGATCGGTGATCAGGTTCACGTCGCTGACCGTTCCGCACGCTGCAAACATATCCTGCAGCTCGATTTCTGTGGTGTTGAACGAAAGGTTCCCCACAAACAACTTACTATTCATTTATGATAACTGTTTAGATGCCCTTCAACTTCCTTCCAGTCTGTTCCCGACGTTCGGGTTTCAAATCATCATTGATTCGAACATCACTGAGGATTCACCATGCCCTGGAAACCAAAGAGTGGCATCTAAAACACCTTCAAGGTGGCACAACCAATGGCGGACGCAAGCCTTCTTTGCGGCTTTGAATTCCCTGTATTTTGGAGCCGATTGCCGCTCTACAAAAATCGAAACCACTGAATCATTAACGGTTTATGGGTGGTTCCTTAGGCTCGCGGATGCGCCGCATCATAAGCCTTCTTTAAACGGTCAATTGTTACATGGGTGTAAACCTGGGTCGTGACGAGGTGCGCATGACCGAGCAACTCCTGGACGCTGCGCAGGTCCGCGCCCCGATCCAGCAGATGCGTCGCGTAGCTGTGGCGGAGTTTATGCGGCGTGAGGCTCGGGTCGAGTCGGGCGCGGGCAAGATAGCGCTTGAGGCGAGCTTGAATCGCTCGCGGCTGAACAGCTCTCGGACTCGCCGCTGACGTTCGAAAGACCGACTCCGCGCGTTCGGGCGCATTCCCGAGGATTGTCCAATATCGCTCGATGGCACGCAGCGCGGGTTCGCCGATGGGCGTGACGCGCTCCTTTTTTCCCTTGCCGCGCACGCGAATTAACCTCTCGGGAATATTCATATCCTCGACGCGCAGCCCGCAAAGTTCGCTGATGCGCAAGCCGCACGAATAGATCGTTTCCAGGATGGCGAGGTCGCGGAGAAAGATGGTTCCATCCACCGCGGGGCTGCCGCCGTTACGCGGTTGTTTCTTCAACTCTCGGAATTCTTCCAGCGGCGCTTCGAGCAGCGCGAGCATCTGCTCGGCGGTGAGGAATTTGGGCAGACGATGCTCTAGCTTCGGCAGTTGGATATTTTTGATCGGCGTGGTCGCAAGCAGACCGCGCCGAACAAGGAATTTGCAGAAGGATCGAAAAGCGGAAAACCGCAGGCGAATGGCCGCGCGCGCGAATTGTTCGCGGCCTAAAAAGCGCAGGTAAGCGCGGAAATCGTCGCGCTCGAGCGTCGTCCAAACGGGAGGCGTGTTCCGCTCCCGCCCATGCCAGGCCGTGAACTCAACGAGCGCCTGCTGGTAATTCCGAACCGTATATTCACTCGCGCCTTTCTCCAGGCCAAGGTGGGTGAGAAACGCCACAGCGTAATCGTCCAGTTTCGGAGGTTCGGTTGGATTGGCCGCATCCGCCGCTCGTTCAGTCACGAGTCTATACTGCCCGAAATAGCGTGGAATCCAAGTGGTTTCGAGATCACGCCTGGACCGCGGCCGCCTCGGCCACAGCAACTCACGATGACAAGGGCGTGCACGGTCTGCATGCCGCCTCGAGCAGTTGGGAAGCCGCTGCGGCCGAGGACGGCCAATGTCGTTAGCTAGGCGCGTCTTGCCACATAATGCCGGATCGAAAACTCCGGATTGTCCTGCAACGTCTCCGCCAAATCGAATTGTTCCTCGAAAGGGGGGAGAAACACGTCGCCTTCAATTTCGCGTTTTACCAGTGTCAGATAAATATCCGAACAGAGCTGCAAAGCCGTTTTAAAAACCTCCGCGCCGCCGATCACGAAATAATCGCGAGCATCTCGGGCGGGATCGATCTCCGAAAGCGACCGGATCGTGCGAACATTCGGGATGCGCAAATCCGATCTCGTCAGGACGATTGTTTCCCGATTCGGCAGCGGCTTTCCAATCGACTCCCACGTTTTTCTCCCCATGATGATGACATTGCCGGTCGTGAGCTTTTTGAACCAGCGCAAGTCCTCCGGGATATGCCAGGGCAGTTTGTTCTCGCGACCGATCACCCGGTTGAGCGACATGGCCACAATGGCTTTGAACGACTTCGTCACCCGCGAATGACAGCGCAGAAATTCGCGGATGACAAAAGAAAAGAGGCAGGGCTATTCGCTTGCGGCGCCTGCTTTTCCTTGCGTTGGCTCGCTTGTGGACTGCGGCGAGAGGCGCATTCGAAGGCCCGAAGCATTTGCCGGGATGGTATTCGTTCCGCCCGCGTTCTTGAGAGCGTTGAAGGCCGCGTTGCTGTCGCCGAATTGGCTCGCCGGGTAAAGAGGGGCGAAATCGAGCGGAGTGCGGCCAAGCTTATCCTTGGCATTGAGATCGGCTTTTGCGTTGAGCAGCATTCGCACCGCAGCGGATGAATTGGCGTACGCGGCGTAAAAAAGTGGCGTCCGTCCGTCCTTGTCCGGAAGGTTGGGACTCGCACCGTGTTTGAGGAGCAATTCGATTTCCGGCTCCTTCACAGACAGGCGGTACCTCATGGTGCTTTCGGCCGTAGGTTTGATTTCCAGTTCCTGAATGGCATAGCGTCCAAAGCCGCGGTCGGACCACACGATCCCGCCCCCGGCTGAAGCGCCGACGGCGTAGTGAAGCGCCGTCCGGCCGTCGTTGTTTTGGATATTGGGATCGGCCCCGTGCTCGAGAAGAGATTCGCTGACGGTAAGAAGGTTGAAGGTGCTGCCGACAGCCTCGTGCAAGGCGGTATCGCCCAACTTATCTTTAATGTTCGGGTCGGCTTTTCCGCTCAGAAGCACCTTGAAAATCTCGGGTGCTCCGGCGGTGCGATTATAATTGCCGGCAGCCGCTTCCAGAGGTGTTGCTCCAAAGGCTTGGTCCTGAGCGTCTGGATTCGCGCCGTGATCGAGAAGGGTCTGCACGAGCTTTTCCGCGGCGCCGTTCCGTTGCATTGCCTCAACAATCGGCAACTCTCCCTTGGCGTCCGGCTTGTTGGGATCCACGCCTCCTTTTACGAGGGCGGCGACGGCATCCGCATGATCGTGGCGAATTGCCGTGGACAGGGGAGTATCGCCTTGCGTGTCGGTGGCGGTCAGCGTTGCGCCGTGTTTGGCAAGTAATGCAATTTCATCGGCGTGTCCACCGGAAGCGGCATGATGCAACGGCGTCTGTCCGTATCCATTCCGCGCATTCACATCCGCGCCTTTTTCGAGCAGAAGTTCGGAGATTTGAATGAAACCTTTTCCCGCGGCGGCAAGAAGCGGAGTCATGGCTCCGTTCAATGCATGGACGTTGACGTCCGCGCCTTTTTCACTGAGGAATTCCACGGCGGCTTTGTTGCCGGCTTCGGAGGCGACAACAAGGGGCGGCCCAGCTCCCCCTTGCGGGTCGCCATTGATCGCCGCGCCCCGCTGGACCAGATAGCGTACGGCCTCCAGATCGCCCCGCGTGACGGCGTTTTGGAGCAAGGTCATGCCATTGGTAAACGGCGCGTTCAGCAAATCGGGCCCATTATCGAGAAGACGCGCCAGAGCTTTAATCTCTTCCGTCTGATTTAAAAGTAGCGAGTCCTTCGCCGGCGAGACGTCAGTGTCCTCAGCACTACGGTCGCTCCTTACCCCGCCATGTTTTTCGAGCAAGTGCATCATGCTCTCATCTTTTGCATAGGCCAGCGGGTGCAGCCCGCCCTTGTCCTTCGCGTTTACGTTCGCCTTCGCTTCCAGCAGCAATTCCGCGGCTCGCAAAGACCCGGCATAAGCCGCATAAAATAGCGGTGTGAGTCCCTCTTTGTCCGTCAGGTCGGGATTCGCATGAAATTGAAGCAAAACTTCAACAGTGGGAAGGTGTACCTCGGGGAACTGGTTCGGCGGAGAATAGACGCCCGCGGTGGGACTTACCGGATGAATTCGGGTCACGCCACCAACCGCATAGTGCAAAGAGGACCGCCCATCCTTATCCTGAGCATTCGCCTCGGAGCCCAGTTCCAGGAGAGCTTTCACCGCGAGGTTCTGTCTGGAGGCAGAAGCATAGAGCAGGGGAGTGTCCTCTCCCCGGTTGACCGCCCGCAGGTCACCGCCATTTTTCACGAGAAAGCCAATTTCCTCTACCTGGCCGGCCTGCGCCGCGAGATGCAGTGGCGTGCTGCCATAAGAATCGGCCGAATTCACCTGCGCGCCTTTCTCAATCAGGAATTGCGAGAGTTGAACATATCCGTGAAGCGCGGCTCGATGCAGTGGCGTCGTCCCGTCCGTTTGCCATTGCGCATTAATGTTCGCGCCGGCCCCCAGTAATAACTCCACCGCCTTCTTGTTGCCTCGTTCCGCCGCGAGCGAGAGGGGCGGGCCGTGGCGCTTGACGTCCTTGTCCACCGAGGCGCCGCGTTGAATTAAAAACTGCATGAACGCGATATCTCCTTTTGTCGTGGCTTCCTGGAGAAAGGTCAGGTCGTTCGTCGGGGAGTTAATCGCATTCAGCAGATCCGGACTGGTGTCGAGCAGATGCGCGATCGCGTCAAAGCGCGATCCCCCCTCGGAGCTGGCGCCCTCGACCGGTTTCCCGAGCTGTGAAAGATGGGTCGAGGCGCGTTGCGCCAATTCCTTCTGATCCGAAAAGTCCCGCGCCACTCGAGTGAAGGCGTCCTCGGCTTCATTAGTTCGGCCGAGCTTGCGATAGCTTTCGCCCAGACGAAACAGCGCGGTGCCGACGAGCTTGCGCTGCTCGTCGCCTTGTGTGATCACGCCCTTGTATTGGTCGATGGCGGCGGAGAGATTGTGGTTAGCTTCCTCCTCGAACAAGCCCTTCTGGAGCTTCTCGGCCAGAGGGCCGACCGTATCCGCGGCGCGAATCGAAGCGACGGTTGCCAAGGCAACCACAATCAGCAGAATCTTTTTCATGCGACAATCTTCCTCCAATCGCGCCTCGATGTTGTCATGGTTTTGCAAAATCAGCGAGGGATGATCCTGGCCCGGAAAGGCCGAGCGAGGGCGGCATTCCGGTTAATTGATGAGCTTATAACCCACGCCGTGCACGGTTTGAATGCAAGCTGGAGAGTCGGGATCGGGTTCCACCTTCGCGCGGAGGCTGGCAATGTGATTATCGACGGTGCGGGTGGTGGGGAAGGCGGCATAACCCCAGACGACATCTAGAAATCGTTCGCGGGAGACGACTTGGCCGGCGCTTTCGGCGAGCAGGCGCAGCTTGGCGAATTCCTTGCGGGTGAGATGAATCGGCTTCCCATTTTGCGCGGCGGTCTGGCGGGCGAAGTCGACTTCGATATCACCGAGGCGCAAGAGTTTCGGAACGCTGGCACCGCGATTGGTTCGCCGCAAAAGGGCGCGCACACGCGCGAGCAGCTCTTCCGTGCTGAAGGGTTTCACGAGGTAATCGTCGCCGCCCGCATCGAGGCCGGCGACTCGGTCCTGGACCATTCCCTTCGCGGTCAGGAAAAGAATCGGCGTCGTCACATTGAGTTTTCGCAGTTCGGCGCAAACCGTGAAGCCATCCAGTTTCGGCATCATAACGTCGAGCAGCAGCAGGTCGGGTTTTTCACTTACGGCTTTTTCCAAACCGGCCTCGCCATTCTCGGCCGTCATCACGCGGTAGCCTTCGGCGGAAAGCGCGTCGGCCAGCGCCGTTCTCATGGGGCGCTCGTCTTCGACGATAAGAATTCGTTCTTTAGGATTCACTTTACTGCGCGAGGAATTCGGATGATGAACCTGGCCCCCTCTCCCAACGAACTTTCGACCCAAACCTCTCCCTGATGCGCCTCAATCGTGTGTTTCACAATGCTCAAGCCGATGCCTACTCCGGGGGTCTCGCGGCGCAACTCGGAACCGATTCGGTAGAAGAGCTCAAAGATCCTCTCGTGCTCGGAAGGATCGATGCCCGGGCCATTGTCGCGAACGGAAATCTCAATTTCCGATTCGCGCGCGGTGAGCCGAAGCTGCACGGTGGCACTCGGCGGCGAATGCTTGACCGCATTATCGAGCAAGTTAACGAGCGCTTGTTGAAGCGCCAAACCATCGCCGCGGACAGTGAAAAGCGCGTTTTCTGTTGCGGGATCCGATTCGAACTGAAGGAGGACTTTGCCTTCCCGCGCCACGGGATCAATCGTGCTCAGGGCGGCGCGGCAGATTTCGCGCGCGTCGGTGTCTTCGAAATGAAACGTTCGCCGATTCTGCTCGATCCGCGAGAAATCGAGGACATTTTCGACAAGGGCGGAGAGGCGGCGGCATTCCTGCACGAGGTACTTGAAATATTCGTTCTGTTTTTCAGGATTCCGAACTCGCCCGCTTTGCAGGCCTTCGGACATCAACCGCATGGAAGCGAGCGGGGCGCGCAATTCGTGTGAAACGCTCGAAACGAAATTGCTCTTCAAATCATTGAGTCGCGCCTGCCGCTTGAAACTCCGCTGCGCGTAGATAATGCCGAGAACCGCGCAACCCGTGCCCAGCGCCAGCAAAGCGCTGAACACGCGCGCGCGCTGCCGTTGCCGGGCGTACAGGGCGGAAGGATCGCTCAGGTAAACTCCGCAGCGAAGATCGTTCCAGCGCGCTTCCGTCCAAACGGGTTCCTCGGCGGAATTTGTCGGGCGGATGATCGGGACGCCGCCGAGATAGATCGCCACTTTGACATATTCGGGCAGCGATTGCGCAGCCTCGGCCGTCTCGGCCAACTGAGTGAGTGATTGCTCGGAGCGAAACAAGAGGTTCGTTCCTTGCGCGAAGCACCACCACCGCGCGTTTTCAAAGAGGAACTGAATGGGCGCGGGCGCCGCCATCTCAGTTTCCTTTGCTGGCGCTCGTGCGTAGATCTGCGAAACGGCGTCGTATAACCGCCGCGCTCGCTCCTGCCGATCCCAGAATTGCTCGGCTTGCGTGAACTCGGACGCGCAGCACTCGGTTTTTCCGTGGCGCAGCAATGCCGGTGTAAACTCTGTCGGGCGCACGAGGAAATTCGAGATGCAGAAGCGCGCAAGTTGTTCGGCCTTCTCTGGCTCGCCCGCACTGGCCTTCGCGAGCAACTTCAGAGCAGCGAGATGCGCGACTGGGAGGCCCGAATCGAGACGCGCCTCAATTGGAGCGGCGTTCAAGAGTTCGAATTCCGCGGTCGCACCGTTGGTATCACCGGCCTTTTCGATCAGTACAGCTCTTTGGAACTGAACGACCGCCTCCATGTTCGTCGGGAACGATGTTTTAATTAAATCGCTCCAAAACTTCAGAGCGGCGGGGAAATCATTGCTCCGAAATTCCGCGGCTTGGGCCAAATTCCAAAGATTGGACTGCGCTGGCGTCAGGCCGCGATCAAAATCCGCCCTTAAACCATTTGAAGCAACGGGCGGCGGAAAGATTCGTTCGAGATTCGCCCTGACCTGAACGAAAGCCGTGTTGGAAGGCCAGTCCTTCGTCGGATCGAGATAAGCGGCCGGGTCCCAATTCGTCTGCGCCTGCGCCAATTCGCGCAGCAACTCGCGACAGATGCCGTCAACGTTTTGGCGCGCTTCTGTTTCGACCGACGCCTTGTCCTGGCGAATCAAATAACCCCCGAGCAGCACCAAAACGAGGAGTGGTGCCGCCAGAATGACCATCTGCAATCCAAACCAGCTACGGACGCTGTGTGCGTGCGCCATCCCGTCTCTCCTAGCACAAACACGATGCCGAGGCTGTCATGAAAATGTAAAATCAGAACATCAAAATCGCCGGCTGATTCACGGGATTCTTCAAGCGCGTTTTAATCCCCTGTTGTTGTGTTTCGGGAAACACCGGCTGATTACGGGCAGGTCGAAGGACCCCCGAGAATGGACGTATTGGACTCGCGCTCCAGCAAAAACCCAAAACTCTCCTTTCAACACGCAAAGCAGATTCTGAGAGAGGGTTCTCGGATGTCGCGTAATGAGGAGGCTTACCGCCGGTTCGCGCGATAGATCAAAAAGCCGCCAAGGCCTTGAAAGAGAAAATTCGGCAGCCAGACGATCAGGTGCGGTTTGAGGTATTCTCTGGTCTCGATGGCCTGCGCCGCGATGTTAAAAGCGTAGTAGAGCATCACAAGACCGAGCGCGATGGCGACGCCGATGCTCGTTTCGCGGCGATGCGCCTGAATGGCGAGCGGGATGGCGAGCAAGGTAAAGGCGAAGCAGGCAAACGAAAACGCCACTTGACGATGCATTTGCACTCGGACGGGCATGGCGGAAATTCCTTTCTCCTGCAACTCGCGGAGTTCCTGCCGCAGATGCCAAAAATCCATTTCGCTGATCTTGGGCTTATGCTCGGATTTTACAAGGGGCGCTAAGTCAATTGGATCCGGCTCCAACTCCGCGTAATGAATCTGCTGCCACTGCGTAGGATCGGGAGGTTCGGGCGGGCCGATAAAGTTTTCATCGATCGGCTTCGGCTCGCGACGAAGCTCGCTCACGGCGTCGAAGAGTGCAAAACCGATCTTGAGCGCGGTTGGATCGAGTTTTATCAGGCCGCGTTTGGCGATAGTTCGGGCCTTGATCCGATTATCCTCCAGATTATACAGCCGGACGTCTTCAATTTCATCTCCGAATTTCTTGCGCACATATAGCACGATGCCCGGAATTTCGTCGATAAAACGGTCTTCGGTGATGAGATTTGAAATATTACGGCTGCCGACCTCGAAAATGAGAGCCTTGTAGGCAGCGCGGCAACGCGGGCTGATCCACAAGTTAAAAACCGCGCAGACACCACAGAGGACCAGGCTTAGCCAGACGATGGGGGCGGCCAGCGCGAGCAAACTCACTCCGCTCGCGCGCACGGCCGTAAGTTCCTGGTCCGCGCTAAAGCGGCCGAAAACGAGGAGCACCGCCGTGATCATTCCAAAGGGAAGGACATAAATCATCGCGTAAGGGAGCAGCAGACCAAT
This sequence comes from Verrucomicrobiia bacterium, assembly GCA_036002705.1. GTDB lineage: Bacteria > Verrucomicrobiota > Verrucomicrobiia > Limisphaerales > SXQI01 > DASVNK01. The sequence goes on along the minus strand of DASYTB010000411.1, from coordinate 8,887 downwards.
GGCTTTTAAAACCAGGCCCATGCTGATCTGCCGCGCGATGAGCAACGCGATGATCTCCTTGAGGACATTCCCGAGCAGCAGCACAAACGTGAAAACCGCAGCCGTCATCAACAGCGCGATGAGAATCTCGCGGGTGAGATAGAGGTGGAGGGTTTTCACGCGGCGTCTTACTCTTACTCTTACTCTTAATCCTACTCTTAATCCCCCTCGTGCAGCCGATAGTCCGAATTCGCCTTGATCAATCCCACCAGCATCGAAACAATTTCCAGCAGGCGTTCTTTTCCCGAAATCTCAGCCGGTTCACATCTGCCTTTCGCGGTGGGCACCTCCAGCGCGGCTGCACATTCTAAAGCCGAGCCTCCCGAATTATCGAAAAAGCGGCAGCGGTCTGCGCCTGTGAATTTGCCGTTACCCTCAGCGAGGGTTAACGCGATCGAAACGCCCGCTCTTTCGAGTTGATCATGAATGGGAGAAGATTTGGGCATCTTTTGCAGGAGCGGTTCGAGCCAGGTGATAAACGCGCGCGATTTCTTGTACACTTCCGGTTTTTCGTGATCGAAGGTTGTGGTCATGTTTTGCAGAGGGATTAAGATTAAAGGCAGAAGTAAGGCCAAGACGGGCTACTCCCTCAACGACCGCCAGGGCTCCTGATCCCCATCGTCAACCGTTGGCGGACCTTCACTTTTCGCCGGAGAAAGGACGGCCAGAAAATCGAGAGTCTCATTTCCCGTATTATAGGTCGCATGAACCATCCCCGCCGGAATGTAGATTGAATCTCCGGCTCGCATGATTCGCTTTTCCTTCTCCACCCATTGCTCGGCTGTGCCGGAGAGGATGTAAAGAATCTCCTCCATTTTTGGATGGTGATGAAAGCGATGGGCTTCGCCTGGCGGGAATTGCGCCCGCACAAACATTAGATTTGTGTCGGCCACCATTCCCGGCTTGCAATGCCAGAAGTGGGTCTTTCCGGGCAAGCGCTCGACCTCGGTTTCGGCGAGAGAAACGATCCGCCAAACGGCGTCAGATTTTGAACTCATCGAAAAATTCTCTTTTTCCGCTGCTGGACGCGTCAAGAACTTACTCGGAATCTTTTGACTGTTTGGCGAGAAGCAGGGCGCCCACGGGCACTACGTCTTCGCCTAGCGACGCGAGGCTAATCTTCGGGCCGGGCAGAAACGCATCCATGAGGTACTTTCCGACGTTTCGTTCCACCCGCTGTCGAAGAGCCTCGCCCGTTAACGAGAGCCCGCCGCCGAGAACAATCACTTCCGGGTGCATCAGATGCGTTACGTGCGAAATGGCAAAAGCGAGATCGTCCGCGGTTTCCTCGAGAATTCGGATTGCCAGAGGATCATTGGATTCAACGGCTTTGCGCATATGCTTGGCTTCACTTCCGGCAGTCGCGCCAACGAGTTGAGCCAGCTTTGAATCCGGCTGCGCGGCGATTTCGGCGCGAATTCGTTTGTCCACCGACCAACCGGAACAGCGCGCTTCCACAATCGTCCCGCCTTTATCGAGCCTTAAATGGCCTATCTCCGATTCGCCCGGAATGGCGCCGTGCCAAATCGCTCCCCCGGAAACAAGGCCCCCTCCCACTCCGCTCCCAAGTGTGATGTAAAACACGGGATCGTGCCCGTCGCCCGCGCCACGAAGAGCTTCGGCGAGAGCGGCCGTGTTCGCATCGTTGTCAACGCGCACCGGCACGCGAGCAATATCCTCCATCCAGGAACCGATGGCAAAGCCCGTCCAGCCTTCCACATGATAAGAACGGCAAATCTTCCCCGTGCGCCAATCGACCGGACCGCCAAAACCGATGCCCACCCCGCTGATCCGATGATGTCGGAGAAAATCAGCCAAAGCCTGGGCGATTTGGTTCTGAATCCCGGCGCTACCGGCTCCCGGATCCACGGCAAACCGCCGCCGATCCAAAATAGCGGCATGATCATTGCCCAGTACAACCTGAAGTTTGGTGCCGCCGATCTCGATGCCGAGATAAAGTTGTTCGTTCACAGAGTTCGCGACGAAGCTAGCGGATAGGTCTCTCTCCGTCATTGAGAATCGAACTGGCGGCTTGACGGGCTACCCCCCCAAGTTTGGGGTAGAAGCACCCTCTCACCCTGGCCCTCTCCCCTCGGCGACGTCGGCGGGGAGAGGGGGGGCGAAATGGGCGCGAGGCCGAAGAGTGAGACATTATTTAACGGGATTAGATCACTCAGATCATCGGAGTTGTGATCATCTCGTCTCCCGCATTGTCGCGATCCGGCTTCTCGTAAATTTCGGCCAAAGGCGGTGCGGGCGCGAGCAGCCTGATGAATCATTCTATTCAAGCGGCGTCCTTCCGTCCGACCGACCCCTGACGGTTCGGGAGCGAGCGTCTTCGGCCGATGGAAGTTCCTCTTTTTGCGGCTTTGGAATTGAGCGGAAAAGGTGGGATTTCGTTTTTCTTGTAGAATGGGATGGAAGGTTTTCACCTGGGGCAGGGCTTTGATTGGGGATTTTGCAGGCCCCCCTGGAACGCTGCCAGGATAAAATCCTCGCGGGTGACGTTGGCTGATCCAGGCTCTCTCGCGCTAGTTGGCTGGGATCATGGCTCGATACCAACGGCGCGCAGCGGACGCAACCGGCTCGAAGAAACTGAACCGCTCGGTTGCGGGCGTGTTAGTGCTGACTGCGGTCCATTCCAGCAGATTCGTCGAGGCCCGAATGATCGTTTCCGCCCCCGGAAAAGAGGTGACGATTTCGAACTCGAATCTCGCCTTCGTGCTTACCGCGACGGGATTTATTCCGAGTTTGGCCGCGCGGACGGTCACCTGCGGAACATTCGCCAGGCCCCTGTTTCCGCCGCGGTATCGCGCCGACAGCGCGGACTCGCCTTCCGGAAGATTTGTTAGTATGAGCTCCGCGGGCGGCGTCGTAGCTGTAAGCAGCTGAGATCCCGCAACACCGCCCAAATAATTCGATCCGTCGTAGAAATCGAGCGGGCCCGCGTCTCCCAAACTCGCTAAGACTTCGACCGCGAATTTGCAGGTGGAATTTAGGGGAAAGACCTCTCCATTTTTTGGAGAGTAATCGCCAGGACCGGCGTGGGAGGAAGAGTGGTCGAGTATGAAATCGGGACTGGAAGGGATGCTAAATTGGCGCCTGAAGCCGTTGTTGCGACGGCGCTGAGAGCCAGACTGTCGCCGGTCGAGCTCGGCCCGTTGACCCACCATATCATGTTGAATGGTGCATTGGTGGCGATGCCGATGGAATTTCCATCCGTGAAAAACTCCACCTGCCTGATTGCATCGTTCGTCTCGTTGATCCGGGTTTTGATCTTGATCGCGAGCGTGGTCCCAAAATGCGATCGCGCCGGTGGCCAGGTGTTTCGATTGGAAGTGTCTGGCCGGCCAACGCGGAGGGAAGCGTTGCCGACCAGAAAAGGGTCGTGACAACAGCTAAGAAGGCCCCGGCGCGGCCAGGTCCGCTCAGAAGTGATGCAATTCGTTTCTGCATATACCAGATCATTTCAGATTCTTTCCTGGAAGAGCGTTACGGTCTTGCAGCCATTATCGCGTCGCGGACTGTTGCGGAAATGAGGGCGGAAGCGGCAAATTCTTTGCTTCGGCGTATTCTTGGATAAAATCCTGAGTGAAAAGAACATCGCATCATAAAAACAGCTTTAGTAATTAGATAAGACACGAAAAGACCTTGACATGGGCTGCATGCTTCTTTTAATGTGGTCTCATGATCACGAACAACATTCGTGGTCACTCGGCTCCGACTCCGAATAAAAGTCCCGGTTTACCGCGCCGTACCATTTGGGCGAAGGGGAACCATTCAGGGCCTTTTATTTGCAGCCACTCACCGGGTGACTGTCTCTACGTGCGATCGGCTTGTCGCACCCGGTCTGTTGGGACCAGGAATTCCCGCTCGGGCAGTCAACCGATCCGTTATCGTCCACCTGCGCCACGTACCCCCCGCTCCGTTCTCAATTTCTCAAACCCCTCTGCTTCGATCCCTCCTCGGTCCAGGATTTCCACCCATTTTCCTCAGCATTTCCGCAAATTTCCGCGAGCCGGAAAAAAAATTCGGACCGTGTTTTACGCCACAAAAAAAAACTCATAACTCTCAACTCATAACTCTCAACTTATGAAGGTTCACCGCCCACTCGCGCGAATCGAATGCTCTCCCCGAAGACCAGCGCCTTCAACTGGCCGATTGGCTCCTCGCCGGAACAACTCTCGCCAGGACCCGCGAACTGCTCAAAGAGACCTCCGACGTCGAAATTCCGCAGACCAATCTTCACCGATTCAAAAAGCGCCTTGAGATGGAAGCTTGTCTCGACGCCACGGAAGAATCTTCCGCCGCCCGCGCCGAGCTCATCAACGCCGCCGCGACCGGCAAAGCCAATTTCTCCACCGCGGCCCTCCGAATCCTCGAACGCCAGATGTTCGAATTCGCTCTCGACCACAACGATCCCGATCGTCACAAAGCCCTCGGTGACCTCGTCGGTTGGATTCACAAACACAAACCGCCACCACTCGCGAACGCATCGCCGTCGTCATCCTCACCGAATTCGCTTTTCACGAAAATCCCGATGCCATCTGGCGGGCCATCTATCCTTCAATCAGCGATCCCTTGCGTGGGAATGGCGGCGGTCTAAAAAAACTCCGCATCATCTCCACCCCCAACGGCCTCTCCAACAAATTCGCCGATTTGTGGTTCCAGGCAGGTGGCTTTACAGAAGAGGAGCTGGGAAGGACGGTGGAGCGAGGCTCCTGCCAGGCGCTTCGGGATGCGCAATCTGATCGTCCAGAGGCTCGGCAGGATCCCCGTTTTACTTCAATCGATCCGTCTTCGGTCCCTCTGTTCCCTCTGTTCCCTCCTGTTGAAAATCCTTCAGGCTACTTTAAATCCAAGCTTACCATCCACGACGCCATTCGCTGCGGTCTCCCCCTTGATGCCGCGGAACTCCGCTCCGGCCTCAACGACGAAGACGCTTGGGCTCAGGAGTACCTCTGCGAATTCACCGACAACTCCAAAGTCCTCCTCCCCTACGACCTCATCGAATCTTGCGAATCGTCTTTAGCCACGGAATCATCCTCCCCGCAATCCCTCGGCGCTTCCATCCTGCCCGACAACGGCCGCGCCCCCGAACTCTTCGTCGGCCTCGACTTCGCCCGTAAAAACCACCTCACCGTCTGCTGGATTCTCGAACGCCTCCCCAACACCCCTACTCTTAATCCTAATCAGTCTGGCCATCCGCACTCCGCAATTCGCAATCCGCAATATCTCACCCGCGAGGTCCTCTGCCTCCAAAACCTTCCCACTCCCGACCAACTCGAAATCCTTCTTCCTCGCCTCCGCCGCTGCCGCGCCACCTGCCTCGACTACACCGGCCCCGGCATCGGCCTCGGCGACTACCTCCAGCGCGGGCTTTCCAATCCGCATTCCGCACTCGGCGCGCCACCGCACGCCGGTCATAATCGAAATCCGCAATATCGTGTGACCCACAGCGCCGGATCAACCTCGAACTCTGCCAATTCACCACCACCTTCAAATCTGAGATGTTCCCACGCCTCCGCGCCTCCTTTGAAAATCGGGAGATCCAAATCCCCTCCAGCCGGGATATCCGCGAAGACCTCCATTCGCTTTACAGCACCGTCACCAACACCGGCCAGGTCATCTACCGTGCGCCCTGCACCCCGGGCGGCCATGCCGACCGCGCCACCGCTCTTGCTCTGGCCCTTCGCGCCGTCCAATCCGTCCCGCCCAGCACCTGCTCCGGTGCCATCAGTGGTAACCGCCGCCGCAACATCAACGATATCCCCCAGGATCCGCGCTACCTCCCTCCAAAACGCATCCTCGCCGTCTTCGATTAATTAACGGCTCGTAATCCTGCTCTCTTTCCCGCCATGAGCACCGCTCCGCCATCGCCCCCTGCAGAAGTAGCACTCGAGGTAAGCGAAACTCACTTTTCCTTTCACCACCACCTCGAATCTGCCGATACGCTTTGGAAGCGAGCTTTGAACGACGCATACAACGCCTTTACCTTTTGGAAATTGATTTCAGCGCCTCCCTCAGGTCATCTTCCGCCTTTCCGGTGCAAATCCGGATTCCGCAACCCGGATTGCGCAATCGTCTGCCACTTTATCCTTCCCGGACCCCTCAATTGCTGGACAAAAATCCCTAAACAGCGCATGTTGGCGTGATCGTAATATGAGTGAAGAAGCAATGAACAATTTCACCCCCCGCGCTCAGCAAGTTCTTGCCCTCGCGCGCAAGGAAGCTGACCGGTTTAACCACAATTTTGTGGGCACCGAGCATCTTTTGCTCGGCCTCATTAAATTGGGCCAGGGAGTAGCGGTGAATGTTCTGCAAAAGATCGGCCTCGATCTCGAAACCGTCCGGATGGAGGTCGAAAAACTGGTCGGCACCGGGCCGGACCAGAAGATGATCGGCAATATTCCCTACACCCCCCGCGTCAAAAAGGTTTTATCTCTCGCCGCCAAGGAAGCCAAAGCGCTCAACCACACCTATGTCGGCACCGAACATATTCTGCTCGGACTCCTCCGCGAGGGGGACGGCGTCGCCGCCCGTGTTCTCAAGAACATGGATGTCGATATCGAGCAGACCCGCCAGGAGATACTGAAAGAACTCGACCCTAATTTCAATTCCGGTGAAGAACAGCCCGCCGGTGAATCCGAAAAATCCGAGAAAAAAGGCGAAGTCAAAACACCTGCTCTCAAAGCATTTGGTCGCGACCTGACCGAAATCGCCCGCAAAGGCGAAATGGATCCGGTCATTGGCCGCAAGAACGAGATCGAACGCGTTATCCAGATTCTTTGCCGCCGCACTAAAAACAATCCGGTGCTGCTGGGCGAAGCCGGGGTCGGCAAGACCGCCATCGTCGAAGGTCTCGCGCAGGAAATTGCTAAAGGCAATGTGCCGGAAATTTTGCGCGATAAGCGTGTTATCACGCTTGACCTTGCCCTAATGGTCGCCGGCACGAAGTATCGCGGCCAGTTCGAGGAACGCATTAAAGCGGTCATGGACGAAATCCGCCGCGCCAAGAACATCCTTCTTTTCATCGATGAGTTGCACACCATCGTCGGCGCGGGTTCCGCGGAAGGAACGATGGACGCTTCGAACATCATCAAGCCGGCCTTGAGCCGCGGTGAGATGCAATGCATCGGCGCGACCACGCTCAACGAATACCGAAAATATATCGAGAAGGACGCCGCCCTCGAACGCCGCTTCCAAAGCGTCAAGGTCGAAGCTCCGTCGGTCGATGAAGCGATTCTCATTTTGAAAGGTCTTCGACACAAATACGAAGCCCACCACAAAGTCGAGTTTACCGAAGATGCATTAAGCGCCTCTGTTAAGCTTTCCGACCGCTATCTCACAGGCCGGTTCCTGCCAGACAAGGCCATCGATCTGATGGACGAAGCGGGTTCGCGGGCCCGTATCGGCGCAATGACCCGTCCGCCCGAGGTCAAGGAGATCGAAGGCGAGATCGAAGAGATCAAAGCCCGCAAGGAGCGCTCGATCAAAGAGCAGGACTTCGAAGGCGCGGCGGCGATGCGCGATAAGGAAAAGCAGGCCAAGGAAAAGTTGGAGGCCGTTCTCAACGAATGGCGCCAAAATCGCGAGGAAAAGCGTGTCACAGTTGGCGAAGATGACATTCTCCAGGTTGTCGCGAAGTGGACCGGTATTCCTCTCAAGCGGATGGAGCAGGGCGAAGCCCAAAAGCTCCTGACCATGGAAGGCGATATGGCCAAGATCGTCGTCGGCCAGAAGGATGCTGTGACCGCCCTTTGCAAAGCCCTCCGCCGTTCTCGTGCCGATCTGAAAGATCCAAAGCGTCCCATCGGCACGTTCGCGCTCCTCGGGCCAACCGGCGTCGGCAAAACGCTCTTGGCCAAGACTCTCGCCGAAAATATGTTCGGCGACGCCAAATCGCTCATTCAACTCGACATGAGCGAGTACATGGAAAAGTTCACCGTCTCCCGTTTGGTCGGTTCCCCTCCGGGCTACGTTGGCTACGAGGAAGGCGGTCAATTGACCGAAGCCGTTCGTCGTCGCCCCTACTCGGTCGTGCTTTTCGACGAAATCGAAAAAGCGCATCCCGACGTCATGAACATGCTCCTGCAGATTCTGGAAGAAGGGAAACTCACGGACAATGTCGGTCGCGTCATCGATTTCCGAAACACGATTGTTCTGCTCACTTCCAACGTCGGCGCTGAAACCATTCGCAAGCAAACCACCATTGGCTTCGGCAACGCCAGCGAGGAAACCAGCTACGAAAAGATGCGCGACAAGATTTTGGACGAAGCCAAGCGCGCTTTCCGTCCGGAATTTTTGAACCGCTTGGATGACATCATCGTCTTCCGCTCGCTCAACAAGCCGGACCTGATCGAGATTCTCGATCTCGAAATCCAAAAGGTCACCGGCCGCCTCAAGACGCGGAACATCGTCCTCGACCTCGATACGAAAGCCAAAGACTTCCTCGTCGAGAAGGGTTACGATCCGGTTTATGGCGCTCGCCCCATGCGCCGAGCGGTCGAACGTTACCTGGAAGACCCGCTCGCCGAAGAAATCCTCCGCGGCAAGCTCCACGACGGCGCGGTAAATGTAACTGTCGAAGGCGATAAACTCGCCTTCACCCAGCCCGCCGCCGCCCAAACCGAAGCCGAGCAGCCAGCCGTCAGCTAATCAGCGGTGGAAATATTCTCGAAAGGGACGCTTCGGCGTCCCTTTTTGCTGCGTGCGCCCGGCAGGGCGCACTTTCTTTAGGGTTGAAGTCCCGAACAGGCCCTGCAAGGGGAACTGTTAGCTGCACGGCAAGGGTGTCCATCGCGAGGTGGAATCTGAAGGAAGCCGGAGGCAAAGCACTGGTCCGACA
>DASYTB010000410.1:0-5008 GCA_036002705.1 Verrucomicrobiia bacterium | reverse complement strand
TTGCCGCGGGTTTGGTTATTCCCGCCTGTCCGCTCGCCCTGAACTCGGAGCGAAAATTGGATGAGGCACGGCAGCGGGGTCTGGTCCGGTATTACGCGTCGGCCGGGGCGGGAGGCTTGGCGGTGGGCGTGCACACGACGCAGTTCGCGATTCGCGACCCGGCTGTTGGTCTGTTTCGACCGGTTCTGCAACTTGTCGCCGAGGAGTTAAAGAATCAACCTCTGATCCGAGTCGGTGGAATTTGCGGCGTGACTGAGGGGGCGGTCGTTGAAGCGGCGTTTATTCGCGATGCCGGCTATGATGCCGGATTGTTGAGCCTGGGCGCGCTGAAAAATGCCACGGTCGAAGAGTTGATCAAGCACTGCGAAATCGCCGCCGAGATCATCCCGCTGATCGGCTTCTATTTGCAACCCGCCGCTGGCGGACGCTTGTTGCCTTTTTCATTTTGGAGGCGCTTTGCTGAAATTCAGAATGTCGTCGCGATTAAGATCGCTCCTTTTAATCGCTATCAAACTCTTGACGTCATTCGCGCGGTCGTCGAGGCCGGTCGAGACGACATCGCGCTCTACACGGGAAATGATGACAATATCGTGGCGGACCTCCTGACACCATTTCGGTTCCGCCGCGATGGTAAACCGGTGGAGCGGCGAATCGTTGGCGGGCTTCTTGGTCAATGGGCAGTGTGGACGAAACGAGCGGTCGAGTTGCACGCGGAGTGCCGCCGCGTTGCTGAATGTGGCAGCGCGATTCCCGCTGAACTTTTGCGCCGGGGCGTTGAACTGACGGATGCGAATGCGGCAATTTTCAATGTGGCAAACCAGTTCGCGGGCTGCATTGCGGGAATCCACGAAGTTCTGCGCCGCCAGGGTTTGCTCGAAGGCATCTGGTGTCTTGATCCAAAAGAGACGCTCGGGCCCGGTCAGAAGGAAGAGATCGACCGCGTGTGCCGGGCCTATCCGCATCTGAGCGACGGGAGCAACTTAGCTTAACTCAGAAAAGAGAACCTGGCTTTAGGGCAAGGATGGCGACAACAGCCCTGCCCTGCAACAAACTGGCTCGGTTCTTATCGCACCTTCTGGACCGCCGGGAGCAGCAGTCCGATTAAGATCGCTATGATCGCGATGACGACGAGGCCGGCACCGGCGAAGGCCAGATCGCCGAGCGCGATAGCGATCGCAGTGGTATCGCCGCTCGTCTCGGCCAGAATCCGAACGGGCAATCCCACGTTGGTTGGATTGTTGGCATTGGTTACAACTCCTTTCATCGTGTACCTGCTTTCCCCTTTGGGTAACTTCTGCCGCTCGATCGAATTGATGGCAAAATGAATATTCCAATCGGGATGGATGGGATCATTCGCTGTTCCGAATCCGACCCCAGTTTCGAGATTCACGCGGAGGTCGAATGACAATCTCAAATCGCCGGCCACACCCGGCAGGTCACGGTTCCAAACCATGCCGTGCCCATAGAGCGTGTCCGCGTTGTTATCATGAGGATCGTTACTCGCAGCCAGGGTTGGTAATACGCCCGCGGCGAGCGCGCTGCCGGCCGCGGCCAAATAGTTCCTTCGGCTTATGTTCATAGCAATCTCCTTAACTCAGGTTAGTTTAGTTAGTTAGTTGCACCGCCCGCAACTGAAGGCGCTATACTCTATACCATCAGTTTTACTTGGGAGGTATTTTCGCCGAGCTTCTGCTTAATCTTGCGCGCGTCAAGCAATCCTGCCAAAGGAAAAAGTTTATGAGGTGGTCGTTGTGGAATATACGATTTACGGGCGAACTGCGGTGCCGTCCCGGCGGCGAACGGGTTCCCAATAACCGGGGTTCGCGGGGTAGGGAAATTTCTTCGCCTTTTCTTCGTCGATGTCGATGCCGATTCCCGGTGCCTCGTTAATGATCATGTAACCGTTCTGGTACGTAGGCACCCCGCTGAAGACTTCGCGAGTCGCGTCGTTGAACATGAGGCTCTCCTGGATGCCAAAATTGTGAATGGCGAGATCCAAGTGGGCGTTCATGGCGTGGCCGACGGGCGAGAGATCCGGCGGGCCATGCCAGGCGGAACGCACGTTGAAGAATTCGGCGAGCGCGGCGATTTTGCGCGCGGGAGTGAGGCCGCCGCTTTGGGTGATATGAACACGGATAAAGTCGATGAGGCGCCCGGTGATCAACGGGGTCCATTCGTGCGGGCTGTTGAAAAGTTCGCCCATGGCGATGGGGACGGTGGTGTGTTGTCGAAGAAAGGAGAAATAGCCGTTGTCCTCGGGGGCCAGCGGATCCTCGATGAAGAAGGGACGATACTTTTCCAGTTCCCTGAGCATGTTCGCGGCTTCGTTGGGCGTGATGCGTTCATGCACGTCGTGCAGCAGTTCGACCTGGTCGCCGCAGGTGTTGCGGATGTGCTCGAACGCGCTCGGCGTGGCTTTCAGGTATGGGTAGGAATCCATGTTCGCGTCCTTCCGCAGACCGAAACCGGCATCGCGGAAATCGGCCTCGGTCGAAAGATGGGGCGAGCCGTAACCGCCGACTTGAATGCGAATGTGGCGGAAGCCGCGTTCCATGTTCTTTTTGACGCTCTCCTCGAGTTGCTTGTTATCGCGTCCGCTCGAGTGGGCGTAGCAATCGACCGCAAATCGGCTTTTGCCGCCGAGCAAATCATAAACCGGCATGCCGGCGCGCTTGCCTTTAATGTCCCATAACGCCATGTCGAGGCCAGAGAGGGCGTTATTCAAGACGGGGCCGTTGCGCCAATACGAACTCGTATAGGCGTTCTGCCAGATATCCTCGATATCGTTCACGTCACGATCGCGCGCGAAAGGATCGAGATAATCTTCGACCGCGGAAATCACGGGAAGCGGCCGCTGGTTGAACGTGGCGCAGCCGAGGCCGTAGAGGCCAGGCTCGCTGGTTTCCACCTTGACCACCACGAGACGCGTTCCTTGCGGCGCCGTCCGAATCGCGCGGACTTTCTTGACGGTTACTTTGCCGGAACCGCGCGTGGCGGCTTGAAACTTCTCTTCGTTTTTCGCGTCAGCCTGGGCGAAGCAGTTGAAGGCGGAAGTCATCGCGCCGAAGCCGAGCCCCTTGAGGTAATCACGTCGGTTCATAAATCAGACGGCGAACTGTTTGGGATTGCCCAACTGTAAAAGGGCGAGAGCGCCAAACGCAATGAGTTTCTCGCTTTGGCGCTTTGGCGATACCGACCATTATCCCGACCATTGGCTCCGTTGACAAAAAAGTGAGTTTGATTACGGTATGCGGCTTAAGAAGCGAGTTTTAAAATATGCCGAATACGAAATCAGCGGGACGCCGCATGCGCAACAGCGCGCGCAAGCATACGGGGAATAAGGCCGCTAAGTCGCGCCTGAAAACGCTCGAAAGAAATTTCCTCGAGAGCGTGAAGAGCGGCAAACGCGAGGATGCGGAGCAAGCTTATCGCCTCGTGAGCTCGGGATTCGACAAGGCCGCCAAAACGGGCGTGATTCATTCTGGAACGGCCAGCCGCAAAAAGTCCCGTTTAAGCGTCCGATTGGCCGCTGTGGGCCGTACCTCGGCTGCTGCCCCCGCCTAAACGAGGCGGATCACCCGGGGCCTTCCGTCCGGTACTCTCCGATTGTTTTCCAGGCGCGTTCGCCCTGGGTCGGTGGAACACACAAAAGCGCTTCAACCCACCGCCAGACCTCTTGATGAACCTGCTCAATCGAGCGGGTGGCGTCGATGGTTCTCACCCGCGTATCGGTGTTGGAAGCGATGGCATCATAGCCATGCTCGACGCGGCGGAAGAACTCCCTGCCTTCGGCTTCGAATCGATCCCTTCCTGCCTCGGTGCTCCGGATCGCCCGCCGCTGCTCGCTGATTTCCAAAGGGACGCGCAATAACAGGGTCAGATGCGGAATCGTGTCTCCCACGGCAACATCGATGATGCGCTGCACTTGCGTGGAATCAAGACAGCGGCCGAAAACCTGGTAGGCGATGGTCGAATCAAAGAAACGGTCGCATAAGACGATTTTCCCCGCGCAGAGCGCTGGACGAATAACCTCACGGACGAGTTGAGCACGGCTCGCGTTTATCAGGAACAGCTCGGTTTCCGGAAACATCGCGCCGTTCGCTTCGCTGTGCTTGAGCGTGTGGCGAATCTCTTCGCCGACGGGCGTTCCCCCAGGCTCGCGCAAAGTCAGAACAACGCGGCCCATTTCACTCAATCTCTCGGCGAGCAAACGGATTTGGGTTGATTTACCGCTTCCTTCCGTGCCTTCGAACGTAACGAAAAGCCCTGCCATCCCGGCTAGTTCTTGACCGTTGCGGTAACGGTGGCCTCGGGAGCACTGGTGCGGGCAGGAATAAAGACTGCGGAAGGCGCAGAGCCCGCCGGCTGATTGACGCTGGCTGCCGGATCCGGAGCGCTGGCCGTGCCGTTCTTTGGGAAATGCTGGTCGAGATAATCCGCCAGCGATTGAACCTGTTCGTTGCTCAACGGGCCGCCCTGGGCCATGGCAAAAGCGGGCATCAGCGAACCCGGTTTGCCGTTGGCGACAGCATGCGCCCAAAAATCCCTTCCGGTCACGTTCTTCAAAGCGCGCAGGTCCGGGACCATCGTGGCCCGGTGCGGCGCGTCATGGCAGATCCCGCAAGCGCTGTCGTAGAGGGCTTGGCCGGTTTTACCCACAGTAGGCGTGACGTGGCAACGGGCGCAATCACCGCGGAAAACCGACTGCCGGTCAACCATGGCCATTTGGATATTCTTCGTACGGTCCATTCCGGGAGCCGAGTTCGCCATCGCGGGAGCCTGCCCGGTCGGAACGGTGATCTTTAGATTAAGCACCTTCTGTCCAGCGGACGTATCGACGTTCACATATTTCGAAAGCGTTCCAAACTTCCCGCGCAGATCGACGGTTAATTCAATGATCCCGGACTCAGCGGGCTTCAACGTCCACGGAGTCGGTGGGAGCTTCGCCACGGTGCAGCCGCACGAGGGACGAACGTAATTAATGACGACATTGGACCTGGCAACGTTG
>DASYTB010000409.1:0-4464 GCA_036002705.1 Verrucomicrobiia bacterium | reverse complement strand
GCGAGAGACTTTCGTCCTTGCGGCGCGCCTTTCGTTTTGACTCAGCAAACGTAATCACCAGCTATCGGAGCGCGCCCGGCCCGGGCTCTGCAATCTTCGTTGCGCCGAGGCGCCCGAAAACCAACGAAATTGCGCCGCTGGCCGCAGCGATCAATAATGCCGATTCAGAAGACTCAGTCAGTACTTACTCAAACAGCAAAACTTGTCTTCACCAATCAAACCCTTAGGATGCCGCATGCCTTCAAACGACTTCGACGCCATCGTGATTGGCTGTGGACCTGGAGGTAGCAGCTCGGCGACGTTCCTCGCGCAAGCCGGAAAGCGGGTCTTGGCTCTCGAAAAGGAGATTTTTCCGCGTTTCCATATTGGTGAATCCCTGCTGCCGGCAAACCACACCCTCTTTCGCGAAATGGGAGTAATGCGAAAGCTCCAGCAAGCCGGTTTTTTGCGGAAGGTAGGCGCGTATTTTGAGTTGAGTAATGGCTCGCTGGGCAATCGCGTCGTTTTCGGTGAAGGAAAATTCAATCGCGAGCCGGAGGCTTTTCACGTTGAACGCTCACGCTTTGATCACATCCTGCTCAAGCATGCGCGCGAAACAGGCGCGGATGTGCGGGAAGGATGGAGCGTTCAGCGGTTCACAAAGGATGCCAGTGGCGTCACGGTCGAAGCCTGCGCACCCGACAAGCAGGTTCACATTTTCCGTGGTTCTTTTCTGATCGACGCCAGCGGGCGTGGCAACTTAACCGGCAACACGGAGGGTATCCGCGTCATTCATCCGCGGCACAAGAAGGTCGCGATCTTCGGCCATTTCGGCAACGTCGCGTTGCCACCCATCCAGGACCGGCTGGATACCATTATTGTGCGCTTGCCGAACAAATGGTTCTGGATCATCCCGCTCTCCGCCGAGAAAACGAGCGTTGGTCTGGTAATTGACCAGGAGGAGTTTAACCGCTCCCGAGGTTCGCCAGACGAGGTTTTTTGGCACTGGGTAGAGGCGAGTTCGGTCGTCCAGGAACGGATGAAAGACGCGCGGCTGGTCAACGACCTTCAAACCACTTCCGACTTTAGCTACTACAACCGCCGGCTCGCCGGCGAACGGTTGCTGCGCGTGGGCGATGCCGCAGGTTTCCTGGACCCGATTTTCTCCGCCGGCGTCTTCCTGGCCATGTGGTCGGGCAAGCTTGCGGCGCAAACTGTCGTCGAATCCCTCCGCCGAGGTATCACCGGTGGCCGCCTCTTTGCGCAATATGAAAAGCGCGTGCGTCGCGGCCTCACATTTTACTGGCGTATCGTCGAAAACTATTACACCTCGCCCTTCATGGAGCTCTTCCTTCGACCTCCTCCCCGCGGCCGGCGTCTGGACATTGCTTCCGCGGTAATTGCCGTGCTGGCCGGTGAAGTCGAGGGAAGCTGGGCCATGCGCTGGCGGACCGAGTTCTTCTTCTGGCTCGTTCGGATTCAATCCTTCTGGCCTCTCGTTCCCCGAATCTCATTTGCGGCGGGTGGCCGCAGATAAAATCAAGGCCTGCATTTGCCAGGATGGAACTCGTTTTGTCGAGCCGCTGTGCTCGGCGATTGTGTTCAATCAATGGAGGAGGTTCTGGGTTCGAAAGGGTTCGGTCCAAACCTTTTCTCCTGCTCCCCGCCTATCTCGTTCTCCGCAGTTCAGCCATCGCTTCCACCCTTTTCGTGGGACGCGTTGGCGTCGCTCCCTGCCGAATAATTCGGCCCTCGCAGACGTACACCTGATGAATTTGCTTCATGCGCTCAATCAATTCTTTCGAGAAACGCGCCTCGTCGTATTGGCACACGCCCTCGAATTCCGCGGGCCAGGTCGCTTGAAGTCTTTCCTCATACTCAATCAATCGCGCCAGCGCCGACGGCAGGTCGAGAGCCCAGGACATCTCGCCCGACGCACGCAGCCCCGTGAAACCATGCTCCAGCGAATGCTTCACCTCGTTGTTCAAGTCGCTCACCATCTTCTCAGGCTCGAAAACTCCGTGGCGCAAATACGCCTCTCGTTTCGTCAGCACGCTGAGCGCACCGCGCTTATGCGCGCCGTCCGTATCCACTCCCGCGCGGTCCAACTCGCGATAAATCGCGGGAGCACTGTTATTGTCGGCGATATACAAACATCGCTCGTTGCGGCGAAGGCCAGCGGCAATATATGGAATGACAAAGGCAAGTCGCTCTGCGTTTGAGCGGAAGAAGTACGCTACATGGTCGCCCATTCCCAACTGCTCGCGTTGGTTCATGTCCCCCTTTTACGAACCCGCGATTTTCTTGACAAGCTGAAGTTGCAGGACTTTCCTGCTAAGGAAAAACTGATGGCTTCTCGCGGGGTAATCTCCGAGGCGTCCCCCGAGTGCAAAATTGCGAAATGGCTCACTGACATCGACACGCGACCTATCCCAAGGGCCCTAATCACGCACATTTGGCCTTGCACGATAATTTTCGCTATAAAACTAACCAAGCCCACAACGCCGCGATTAGTGAGAATCCTTTATTTTTCCGAGCCTTTCAAAGCACCGTGGCCACAAATCCGCACTGGACCTGCAGCTTTCCCCGGTCTTTAGCGCGCGATCGATAGTTACTTCGGATGGAGGCTCCGCGAAACTGATTCCCTTGAGGACCCTCCCACCGCCACCGCTCAAGGTTTTTTGAACGTGAATGCCGCTGGCATCGGCTCCGTCAGGCTGCACACGTCCTTTGAGGAGGACGCGCAGAGCTACTGTAATGGCAGCCTGGTCCATGCTTACCGCACCGAACTGCATGACACAGTCGGGACAACGAACTTTTTCGGCACGACCAATGACCTCACCGCGGCGTCAGCATCCTATAGTTTCAGTTTTCTTCTGAACACAAATCGAACCTATCAACTTCTATCCCATGGTGGCATGGATCTCGGGTTTACCGCGGACGCTACGTCCACCGCGACTTCTGTCACTCCAAATCCGGATTGCAAGGGAGCCGCAAGGGGGACAATGGGACCAATTAAGTCAAGCAAGAGTTTATAATCCCGAATATTCTTACTACCAATCAATATGTTTTTCCGATGCCAGACGCTAACTCCATCGCTGGCTCCATCGACGTGGTTGATACGACTAGTTATGCCGCGACCGCGCTCAAAAAGCATCTGGAATGGAGTTTTCACAAAAACACGAATGGCATTCCTTCAGCGCCTTGAGTTTCGTTAAATAGAACGGAAATGGCTACATCGCCCCTCGTGGAATAATTCTCGCAAACGCGGGCTCCCGCTTACCTGACTCGCGCAAGGCCCTCGGTCAACTCAATATAGACCCCCCAAGGATCTGTCAGGAACGCGATGCTTAAGCCGAGCTGGGGAACGGAACGAAACGCCATGTCGAACTTAATTCCGTCGGCTTCGAGTTTCCTGCAGAACGCCTCCAGATTCACGACCTCAAATCCGATATGATCCACACTACATCCCTTCGTCCCCGGCAGCGCCTTTTCAGATGCATTCCAACGAATGTCCACGCCGGGGATGTCGGCGGCTTTGAAGCGCCCGCTCATGCCAAGTTTGGCGCCAAAGGTCTTTTCATACCAGGTCCGCTGTTCTTCGATCTGAGGAGTGGCGAAGTGGATGTGATGATGCACCACGGGCTGCTGGAGGGATTTGTCTTCCGTGAACTCGATTTTGACCGCGTCGGGGAAGAGCACCATCATTTGGCCCGTTCCCGGATTCTCGCTCATAATGCTGGCCCCTCCCGCGGTGATTTTTGCCTTCGTGGCAGCCAGGTCTTTCACCTTGAAGCCAAGATGATCGAGCACGGTTCCCTGATTTCCGCCTGTAGGAGTTCCTTTTCGCAACGCCACCTGAACTCCCGGGAACTCATATAATTCCAGAGGGCCTGCCTTGACGACCTTCGCGCCGAGGGCGTCCACCCAAAGTTTCTTGTGGGCCTCGATATCCGAAACCAGAAGATGGATATGGCCCATCGCCAACCCCTTTTCGTTTCCGGGTAGCAATTGAGCCAATAAGGAGGGCGTTAACAGCAGAAGCAGCGCAATGAATTTCATGACGGAATGAGTAATAGGTATCAGGTTTTGCGGATCGTGAAAGAATAAAGCGTGAACGGAGCGGCATTGAATTTAGCGAAGAGTATTGGCCGATCGTTTTTCTAGCGGCTCCCAATCGTGCCGGCCTTGAAACCCGTCAAAAAGCGCCGCCACGCGACCGCTCGAGGTATCCTTCGTCGGTACAAAATTGCTGAGCAGGACTCCGGTCGAGCTCATCTTGTCGAGCGCTCCATGGGTTCCGCCCGATTTGGCGAAGTCGAGACTTCTCTTGAGGAGCCATCCGCTATGCACGTAACCGTGACGCAGGCTGACGAGAATCGAGGCTGGATTCAGGACCACCCTGGTATAAGCCCGGACAATCCGCTCGGGCGCCAGGGGATAGCGATGATCCATAGTCTGCTCCATCCAGTCATCCGCTGTGGC
>DASYTB010000408.1:0-7523 GCA_036002705.1 Verrucomicrobiia bacterium | reverse complement strand
CAGGCGATTACTGGCCGTCGTGGTCGCCGGATGGCGAGTGGATTTCGTTCATCCGCACCCAGCCGACAAACAATTACTTCAAGATTCGGCCGGATGGCACGGACCTGACGCAGCTTACGTCTTTCCCCAACACCAGTGCGAACGGCTTCAGCACGAATGGGTCGCCCGCGATCTGGTTACCGGATGGAAGCGGTGTTTTGCTGCCCGCCAAAATCGGCGGGGTGCAAGGCATCTACGCGGTCGCGGCGAATGGCAGCGGCGTGTTAAGGCGCATTCCGACCGCGGAAGGTGCGGAGATCGACTTTGTGGGCAGCGCGGTTATTGACCAGCCTCCAAGGGTGTCCCGTTTTGATCCGGCTCCGGACAACGCACCAGCCGGAGTGCGGACGGTAACGGCGTTTTTCACCAGGCCACTTGACCCGACCACGGTGACACCGGGTAGCGTAAGTCTGATCTTTGCCGGGGCGGATGGCATACTGGATACGACAGATGACGTGTCTGTGCCGATCCCTACGGTGAAATATAACACTGCCCAAAGCGCGGTTGAGCTGCATTTCAACCTCAGCCTATCGCCCGGGTTGTACCGGGTCACGGTCAGCAACTCGATCCGGGATTCGGGCGGCCGTTTTATGACCCACCCGTTCCAGTCAGACTTCGTCGCCGGCATTCCGAATTTGATTGTGAACGGAGATTTCGAACAACCTGCTTTGGCGGGAAATGGTGACATTTACTCGTCCGATTCCAGGTTCAGCCTGCCGGGCTGGACGGTCCCCAAAGGTGGAAACCAATTTTTCCTGGAATACGGCGAACCGTTTAGTGTGGCGCGCCACTCAAAAGGCCGCCAGTCAGTATGCATTAATGGCGATGGTGCGCCGGTGAAGCTTTCGCAGACGTTTGCGACCGTGGCCGGGGCGAGCTACCATCTCCAGTTCGCTCTGGGCGAGGAACGTTCCGGCCGGCCGAGCCCGACGCGAGTGATGGTGGAAGTTGCGGATTTCAAACAGGAGGTGGCCATCGGCAGCACTGCGAGCTTCGCGATTGAAGGGTTCACATTTATCGCGCCGACCGCCCAGACAACGCTTACCTTCACGGACCTCACATCGGCTGCGGGCGATAGTCCGTTCATAGACGACGTGTTCGTGAGCGGGCCAGAACCACCGTCCGCAGGTCAATAAGGTCATGGGCTCCGGTTCGTCCCGGGGCTGATGACGGCGCCCTGCATCGCATCACAGATGGCGATAAGTTCAGAGAAGTCCGGAATGCCCCCAATAACCGTAACGCCCCGAATCGGTGGATCAACGAAGAGTTCTTCACTGGACTGACTGAATAATTTTGAAAACGGGATCAGGGCGCATGATTCGAAAGAAATCTCCTAAGGAACAGTATTTCCCTCTCTCGTTGCAAGCTCCTAACTAACTCCGCCGCCCACCACATGGCCCACATGGCCTTCGATATTGTCACCGGCCCGCAGCAGAACTTTGAGAAATTCCGCCTCGGCTGCCGATGGTTGATGCGCCTCAAAGAGGAACAGATCCACCATGCCCGAACCACGCTCGCTGAACGTCGTTTAGCCTTGGAACACGAGATCGCCGAGACCGGACTTCACCTCAATGAAGGTGAAACGAAGTAAATGGCTCTTCACGCAATCAGGTGAATCCGAGCAGTTTATCTCAGCGCTGCAGTCCTGATGGCAATATTCTTGCTCTTAAATTTTACAATCAACGAAAATGGAACATATTCCGCCCTTTGCATGTCATTCGCTTTGGCGGACTCGTTGTCATTTATGAAGTTAGCGCGATTTTGTTTCACACCTCTGGCGATTCTTTCGTTTTTTCTCTCATCCGCGTTCGCAGCCTCGCCCGTGCGAATCAACGAATTCCTCGCAAGCAACAGCAGTGGACTTGCCGATGAAGATGGCGCTTACAGCGACTGGATCGAACTTTTCAATTCGAGCACGCAGCCGGTGAGCCTGAGCCAGTGGTCGCTGACGGATGAATCGACAAATCTTTCGAAGTGGGAGTTTCCGGCCGTGATCATTCCGGCGAACGGTTATATCATCGTGTTCGCCTCGGGCAAAAATCGGAATACACCGAAGCTGCATACGAATTTCAGTTTGAGTGAAACCGGGGAGTATCTCGCGCTCGTCCAGCCGGACGGAACAATCGCCACCGAATTTAGTCCGGCGTATCCGAGCCAGCGACCCGATGTTTCCTACGGCTACGATGCGAGCGGAAATCTCGTTTTCTTTACGTCGCCCACGCCGGGCGCCGTGAATGGCGGGGGAGTGGTGGACTTTGTCGCGGACACGAAGTTCAGCCAGGATCGCGGGTTTTTCGATGCTCCATTCGATGTGGTGATTACCACGGCCACGCCGGGAGCGACGATTCGTTACACGACCAACGGCCTCGCGCCGTCGGCCACGACCGGCCTGGTTTATTCCGGGCCGCTGCATATCGCGAGCACCACCACTATTCGCACCGCCGCCTTCAAGACAGGTTTCCAACCGTCCGACGTGGACACGCAAACCTACATTTTCCTTGATGATGTGATTCACCAGGCTCCGACGGGCGCGGCGCCTCCGGGTTGGCCCGCTTCGTGGGGAGCGAACTCGGTGGATTATGGCATGGACCCGGACGTGGTGAATAACCCGAAGTATAGCGGCACTATCAAAGACGATTTGAAAACCATTCCCAGCTTTTCCATCGTTTTGAAGCTCGCAGACCTGTTCGATCCCACCACCGGGATTTATGCGAATGCCAGCCAGGACGGAGCGAGTTGGGAACGGCCCTGCTCGGTGGAATTGATTTATCCCGACGGAACGAAAGGCTTTCAGATCGATGCCGGCATCCGCATCCGTGGTGGTTTCAGCCGCTCGACGGGAAATCCCAAGCACGCTTTCCGTCTTTTCTTTCGGAAGGAGTATGGCGCGGGAAAACTGAAATATCCACTCTTCGGGAAGGAGGGGACCGACACGTTTGATGGGTTCGATATCCGCACTTTTCAGAACTATTCCTGGAGCTTTCAGGGCGACGCGAACGGAATTTTTCTGCGTGACCAATTCTCGCGCGATACCCAACTCGCGATGGGATACGAGGGTGAGCGGGGCAACTTCTGTCACCTCTTTATCAATGGCGAATACTGGGGCCTTTATAATACCTGCGAGCGGCCGGAAGCGTCTTATGGCGCGACGTATTTTGGCGGAAACAAGGAGGACTACGACGTGATCAAGGTCGAAGCCGGTCCTTACACAATTAACGCGACCGACGGGACAATGACTGCCTGGACGACCTTATATAACATGGCCAAAGCCGGACTTTCCAGCGACGCGGCCTTTCAACGGGTCCTGGGAAATAATCCCGATGGCACGCCCAACCCGAACTATCCGGTCTATATTGATTTGCCGAACCTGATCGATTACATGCTGCTAATTTTCTGGAGCGGGAACAAAGACGCTCCGATTTCGAACTTCCTGAGCGATCAAAGTCCGAATAATTGGTATGGCGTACGGAACCGAAATTTGGCAGTGCGGATGGGTTTCCAGTTTTTCGCGCATGATTCGGAGCACACCCTGTTGCCGTGGGATATCAATATCAATCGACTCGGCCCTTTTTCGGCCGGCGATAGTTCGGTGACCAAGAGCAGCCCGCAATATATTTGGAAGCAAATGACGGCTAACGCGGAATTTCGGCTCAAGGTGGCGGACCATGTGCAGAAACACTTTTTCAACGGGGGCTTGCTCACACCGCAGGCGAATCTCACCCGGCTGATGAAACGCAAGGCGGAAATAGATCGGGCGGTGGTCGGCGAATCGGCCCGTTGGGGGGATGCAAAAGTGGCGACTCCTTACACGCGGGATACCTGGCTGGCGGCGATCAACAATGTTACGAATAACTTTTTGCCGACGAGAACTCAGATTGTTCTCGATCAGCTCAAGGCGGCAGGTCTTTATCCGAGTGTGGCCGCGCCTGCTTTCACCCAGCGCGGAGGAAATGTAAATCCGGGCTTCAGCCTCACCATCTCCGCGCCCGCGGGAACGATTTATTATACGCTCGACGGTTCCGACCCTCGGTTGATGGGCGGAAGCGTTTCCGCCAAGGCGCTGACTTACAGCGGGCGGATCACCCTCAATGCGAACGCGACCGTCAGCGCGCGCGCTTTGTCCGGCGGCACATGGAGCGCCATGGAACAAGGGAATTTCACGATCATCCGCACTTTCAAAGAGTTGATGATCACGGAGCTCATGTATCACCCGCCCGACCTCGGCACGATTAATAGCGACGATCTCGAGTTCATCGAATTTAAGAACGTGGGCGCGCAGGAGCTGGATCTGAGCGGAATTCATTTTACGAACGGTGTGCAATATACCTTTCCGAACGGAACTCATCTCGCGGCAGGCGCCTTCTATCTGATTGTGAGCAATCCAACGAATTTCGTGGCGAAATATCCGACCACACGTTTCGACGGAGTTTACACAAACAATCTTTCGAATTCGGGGGAGGCGATCGCTCTTGTTCACGCGGCGGGCGCGCCGATTGCTCAGTTCACCTACAGTGACGGATCTCCCTGGCCCACTGCGGCGGACGGCGCTGGATTTTCGCTGGTTCCCAGGACTCTTGATCCGAACGTGGACTACAATGATCCGGGCAATTGGAGAGCCAGCTCACGGGCGGGTGGTTCGCCGGGCGCGGATGATCCGCCAGCTGACATTCAGCCAATTGTTATTAACGAGATTCTGCTCCATACCGAGCCGCTTCTTCCGGAAAGCGGATCGCAACCGCTCGACTCGATTGAACTCTACAATCCGACCGGCAATGCCGTGGACCTGAGCGGCTGGTACTTGAGCAATGATTCAAAAACTCCCGCCCTATTTCGCATTCCGAACGGGACCATTATCGCGGCCGGCGCTTATACCGTCCTCAATAAAAACGGTATGGGCGCGTCGTTCAATTTCCCGTTCAAGTCGTCTGGTGGCGAAGTGTACCTCACTTCCGCGGCGCTCGACGGGGCGCTCACTGGCTACGGCCAGGGCTTCAAATATCCAGCTCCCGAGTTCCTGGTGAGTTTTGGTCGATATACCAACTCAGTTGGGGAGGTGTCGTATCCCGCCCAAAAAAGCTCGACGCTTGGCACGGCCAACGCCGGCCCGCGTATTGGTCCGGTCGTTATCAATGAAATTCAATACAACCCTGCTTTGGGCGGCGACGAATTTATCGAGCTGAAGAATATCAGCGGCACCGCCGTGCCGCTCTACGATCCGAGTTATCCCACAAATACCTGGAAGCTTGCAGGCCTCGGCTACACCTTCCCTCAGGACCTGCAGATTCCTGCAGGCGGAATCATCGTGCTGAGCGGCATCGATCCACAACTCTTCCGCCAGCATACCGGGCTTCCGGCGCAGATTCCGGTTTATGGCCCGTTCACGGGAAATCTTCAAGGCAATGGCGAATTGCTTGAACTTCTCCGAGCCGGCTCTCCCGCCGCCGATGGCGTTCCGTATAGCGTCGTCGATTCCGTCCGCTACAGCAACAATCACCCGTGGCCCACGAACTCCGCCGGCACCGGTTCTTCCATTGAACGACGCGTCTCCGCGGATTTCGGAAACGATCCCGCCAACTGGAGATCGAGTCCCGGGCCTGCCTCGCCCGGTTTGGATAACGACGGCAATCGGCTTCCTATCGTTGACGCCGGCCAGGACGTTCAACTTGTCTCGGCGGCGTTTCCCGTCCTGGCCACGATCACTGGGTTGGCGACGGATGATGGTCTGCCCAATCCACCCGGCGCGCTCTCCTATGAATGGACTCAAGTGAGCGGTCCCGGTCCGGCGCAGATTCAGAATCCCAGCCAACTCGCCGCGGTGGTGGCTTTTCCCGGCGTGGGCGTGTATGGGCTGCGGTTCACCGTGAGTGATGGAGAATACACGGTGAGCGATGATATGTTCGTTTCCATTTCACGTCCCCTCTCCACGCTGGAATTCGTGGCGAAGAACTCGATCTGGAAGTACCTCGATAATGGTTCCAATCAGGGAAGCGCCTGGCAGGGCGTGGACTTTGATGATTCGAGCTGGAAGTCGGGGCCTGGCATTCTTGGCTACGGTGATCCGAACTCCACCACGATTGGTTTTGGGCCGGATAGTTCGGCGAAATACACCACCACTTATTTTCGTCACGCGTTTACCGTCAGCGGCGCGCGCGGAGTGGTCTCCTTGAATGCCGAACTCCTTCGGGACGACGGCGCCGTCGTTTACCTGAATGGGACGGAAGTGTTCCGGAGCAATATGCCGGCGGGCGTGGTTACTTACACCACTGCGGCGAGCGAGGTCATTGGCGGGAGCGACGAAATCACTTATTTTGATTATCCGGTCGATCCCTCGGTCCTGCGCGAAGGCAAAAACACGCTCGCCGTCGAAATTCATCAGCAAAATGGCGCGAGCAGTGACGTGAGTTTTGATCTCGAATTGAGCGGGACCGTTAATTTTTCTAATCAGGCGCCCACCGCCAATGCCGGGCCGGATTTGACCGTGAACGCCGGCGAGACGGCCGCGTTGAGGGGAACCGCTGGAGATGATGGCCTGCCGAATCCGCCCGGGGTTTTCAACGCCTCATGGTCAATTGTGAGCGGACCCGGTTCCGTCACGTTTGGCGACTCGCACGCGCCGGCAACAACCGCGACATTTTCGGCGGGCGGGACCTACGTTTTGCGGCTCAACGTTACCGATGGCGAACTGACGGCGAGCGATGATGTGCAAGTCACCGTGACGGGAGACGATCCCTTCGTTACGTGGAAGGCCAGTCATTTTACGCCGGCGGAGTTGAATGATCCCTCCGTCAGCGGAGATAACGCTGATCCCGATGGTGATTCGTTTACAAACCAGCAGGAGTTCATCGCCGGAACTGACCCGAAAAACGCGTTGAGTTTTCTGCACGTCGCGACCGTGGACCTGGAGGGCGCGGATGTCGTGATCCGTTTCGAAGCGGTCGGCGACAAGTCGTACACGATCCTTGGCCGGGATGATATTACCTCTGGCCTGTGGGAACGGGTTCTGGATCTCTCGCCGCAAGGCTCGACGAAATCCGTGGACGTGCTGGACACGCTCGGCCAATCGCAGAATCACAAGTTTTATCGAATTGTTACGCCCCAGATTCCGTTGCAATAAAGGTTTTCAACGAATCATAGTAGTGCGTACTATTACGTACATTAAACGACCGAAAAAATACAAAAATGTTACTTGCAATCTCTCATGAGATTTCATACAAGTGTTTTGCTGTCGGAGTGACGCCCGGCAGCAATCATTCCTTCTTATTGCCTTTAGCGAATTGATTCGGGGTCTGTGCAACGCAGCCCCAAACAAAGTCAGGCGGCTCCGAAAGGGGCCGTTTTTTTTATGCGTGCGCCCGGCAGGGCGCACTTTCTTTAGGGTTGAAGTCCCGAACAGGCCCTGCAAGGGGAACTGTTAGCTGCACGGCAAGGGTGTCCATCGCGAGGTGGAATCTGAAGGAAGCCGGAGGCAAAGCACTGGTCCGACA
>DASYTB010000407.1:0-5705 GCA_036002705.1 Verrucomicrobiia bacterium | reverse complement strand
GCGTTCGGCTACATGCTGACGAAAGAAGACTTCGGCAGTTTTAAGCGATACGAATACGTCTCGAGAACTTCTCTTGGCGAGATGACCGCGGAAACGTATATCAATGCAGCCCTTCAGCTTGTGGATTCGTCGCCGGCTCCTTCGCGGAACTAGAGGGGACCGGCACCGGGCGGTAGCCCGCGTTCTTATACTCGGGCGATTCCGGCACGAACCGGTCGTTGAATTTCGGCGGGGGCGCGCTCAGCGCATTTTTCTCAGCGGCGACGACGTGAGATGAGTCCTGGACGGTGCCATTAATAAAACAGCCGCTAACTTCTTTAGCTCCGGCCTTAACATCCAATTCGTATCGCGCCAATCCCTTGAGCCCGCCTTCGAGATTGTCATCAAAGAAAATGCAATTCACATAACGGCTTTGCCCACCTAGATCATCGACACCGTTCCGGTTCGCCGTGAACGTGCAATTTCGTACCTCGGCCCGTGAATTTTGGAAGATCGTCAAAGCGCCATTGTTCACGAACGGTTGTTCGCCCGAACTCTTCGCCACCACGTCTTCGCCGGTATTCGAAATGTTCCCGACGAAAAGACAATTGATAATCCGCGCCGCGCTGCCCGCCAAAAGATCCACAGCCACTCCGGTCACTTGGGCGCGGTTCCGAAGGAAAATGCAGTTCTCGATGAGCACCTCATTCGTGTTGAAACCCTGCTGCTGAACGGAAATCCCCGCGCCGCACGGGCTGGTGAAGTTGTCCACAATCTCGCAATTCTGAATGGTCGGGTAGGATCGGCCAAAAATCTTGATCGCGCCGCCATCTGAGAAGAAGAACAGATTTCGCGGGATGGTCACATCCGGCTCCATCACCCGCGTTTGTTTGCGCGTGAGAAAACTGTTCGCGCCGGTGATCCGAAAGCCCTTCAGAACCGTATTCGAAGAAATGCCGTCGCCAAAATAAACCACGTGATTCACGACCGCCGGAAAGCCCTGCTCCGCTCGGTCGGCGATCCGCGGGTTGGCGGCCGTCAATGTGACCCCCCCTTCCGCCTCGAGCCGCACGCCGTTATGCTTCTTATTGAACCAAATCAGCGCCTGGCGTTTCTCCTGGGGCCGGTACTCGCCCGCATGCACTTTCACCAGTTTGTTCGTCGGATTCTTCGCCGCCAGCTCCAGCGCCTCCTGGATACTGTCCCCCGCAAACACCTGGTAAGCGCCATTCGAAAACGCGATGCTGCCATAAGCCTGCGGAAAAAAGGCCGCGAGGCCAACCAAGGCCTGAACCAGAAAGCGCGTCATTCGCCCATAATTATCCCTTGCGCCTTGGAATCGACAAGGCGCTTTTGATAAACGCTCTTGTCACTTCTTAGCGCGGTTAGCGCCCGCACCCTTTAATTTCCGCCAATACGCACGACGCGCGACGCGCCGGAAATCTATAAGCAAAAAACTTTCCTTGCTTCACGCCAGAGAAACAGGCATAGTGTGTGGCTTTCGAATTGAACGCGAGGAAAAATTTTGAATTCTGAATTGACAAGGAAAGCTCTGGAGAAGGTGGGGAACCCCAATGTGCTCGTAAATCTCGTGTCCCGGCGCGTGCGGCAACTCAATGGGCTCTCGGGCGGATCGCCGGCTCGTCCGCTCATATCTGAAACCGTGGGCCTGGGCATGGCTGATATCGCTCTGCTCGAAATCGCCGAAGGAAAGGTCGGTTGGGACCTGCTCGATGACGAAGGACAGGTCCGGGACGGGGAGGATTCGAAGGAGAAGGCAAAGGAATCGAAGTCTTCGAAACACTCGAAATAACCGCGCTTTCCAACTTTTGATTGCGAACAGCCAGAAGAGCACCCTTCTGGCTGGTTTCGTTTATGGACGAAATCCTGACCAACTCCAAAGCTCGCCGCGATTACGAGATTCTCGAAACCTTTGAAGCCGGCATTGTGCTCAAAGGCACCGAGGTCAAAGCGTTGCGCGCGGGCAAAGGTCAGATCAGTGATGCGTTTGCCCGCGTCGAGAACGATCAGGCGTGGCTCTACAACGCCCATATCGATGAATATGCCTTCGGCAACCTCCAGAATCATCAACCAAAAGCCCCGCGAAAGCTGCTCCTGCACAAGTCGGAAATCCGCAAACTTTTCGGCCTTGCCTCCGTCAAAGGCAACGCCCTCTTCCCTTTGGGCTTTCATTGGAAGAACGGCAAAGTGAAAGTGACGCTCGGCGTGGGCAAAGGAAAGGTGCAATTCGACAAACGCGAGGATATCAAAAAACGCGATGTCGAACGCGAGATCAAGCGCGCCACGATGAAACGATTCAAGGGTAAGTAAAGTAATTGGCGTCCGCGCCCGTGGCCGAGGGAAGGGAACGTCGTGACTCAATTGCTCGCGACGAGCTTTTGGCCGGTGTTGAGAATCCCGCGAAGTTTTGTCCGCAGCTCTTCCGGTTTGAAGGGCTTTTGCAGAAAATCCGTGGGATTCGAGCGTTCCGAACCGCCATGCGCAAAGCCTTCGCAAAATCCGCTGACGAGGAGCACTTTGATATCGGGCCGGAGACGCCGCATTTCCTCGAGGGCTTCGCGACCGTTGAGCTTGGGCATGGTCATGTCGAGCACGACGGCGCGAATGTCGTTCTGTTTCTGGCTGAAGACTTCGACGCCATGCAATCCATCGACCGCCTGCAGGACATCAAAACCGCAGGCCTCCACCATGCGCGCGGTCACGGCACGTACGGTCGGGTCATCATCGACAACCAGCACGGTTCCCTGGTCTTTCCATTCGCCGGGTGTGCCCGCGCTATTGGGTAGCTGACGCACTGGAGCCGGCGCCGTTGCGACGGGCAGGACAAACTTGAAAGTCGAACCGGCGCCGAGTTCGCTCGTTATTTTCAGCGCGCCTTTGTGTCCGCGGACAATGCCAAGAACCGCCGCCAGCCCAAGGCCCCGCCCGGTGAATTTGGTGGTGTAGAACGGCTCGAAAATTCGCGCCTGGGTCTCCGCAGACATTCCACAGCCGGTATCCATCACTTCGACGAACGCGTAGTCACCGTTCGGCAGGTCGGACGCCATGTGGGTATTTTGAAAATACGCCGCGTCCGCATGGACGACGCCCGTCCGAATCCGAATCAGCCCGGTCTTATCGCCAATGGCCTCGGAAGCGTTGATCACGAGGTTCATGATCACCTGCCGAATCTGCGCCGGATCGGCGTAAACCGTGGGCAGCCCCGGACGAAGTTCCACGCGCAACCCCGCCTTCTTGGTGATCGATACTTCGAGTAACTCGAGCGTTTCCCGCACGACTTCGTTCAGGTCCAAATAGTGCAGCGTAAATCGTCCCTTGCCCGAATAAGCGAGCATCTGCCGGCAAAGGTCCGCAGCCCGGAGCGCGGTTTTCTCGACGTTTTTCAGGTAACCGGCGGCCACCGAAGTCTTGGGAAGCTGCATCTGGGCGAGATTCGCGTTCCCGAGAATGGCCGCCAGCAGGTTATTAAAATCATGGGCAATTCCGCCCGCCAGCACGCCGAGGCTTTCCAATTTCTGTGAATCGAGAAGCTTGCGTTCGATGGCGAGCCGGTTCTCCTCCTCGCGCTTCTTTTCCGTCACGTCGCGGAAAATCGCCAGCAGCAGTGGGCGATCTCCCTCCATCTCGATAAATGAAAAGCTCGCCTCGAGCACGATCTCACGCCCGGAGCGCAATTGGATGCGCCTTTCGTCGTGGCGGGTCTTACGTTCCGCGAAAGCCTCCTGGTACTTGGCGAACAGTTCCTCGGCCAACTCCGGCGGGTACGCGTCCGTGAACGGGCGCTGCAGGATTTCATCCCGATCCAGCCCAATCAGCGAGGAATAGGCTGGGTTGACGGCCAGCACCGTTCCCTTGCTGTCGGTCAATCTCATCGGCTCGAGCGAATTCTCCCAGATCGAACGGAACCGTCGTTCCGAGTTTCGCAGCGCCTCCTCCACGAATTTGCGTTCGCTGATTTCCTGCTGCATCCGACCGTTCGCCTCGCGCAAGCTCGTGGTCGTCTGAGTTATTTTCCCCGCCATCTCATCGAACGTCGCGGAAAGCTGCGCCAGTTCGTCGGAACCATCCAGTTGCGGTGACGTGGCCGAATGCCCGGCCGCGAGGTTTTGCGCCGCGTTGACCAAAGCGGCGATCCGCCGGTTCAGGACGCGGTGGAAAAAAATCCAGGCCACGAGACAACTCAATCCCAGCATTAGCGTGGAAACGGTCGAGCGGGTCAAAAAGGCTTTCGTGATCTGCCCTTTTGGATACGCGGTGTCGTAGTCTAAAAGCAGATAGCCGGTTCGCGAAGAAACCAATTCGTTCGGTTTCGCTGGAAGAAAAAAGGGGAATATTCCGAGGAGTGACCTCCGGTCGTCGCTGAAACGAGTGGTGGCATGCCGCCACGGGGAAAGTTCGGCCGCGGCTCCGGCCAGAGGCGTGCGGGCGAGCGGCAAACCGGCGAATTCGTAACGGGAAGAAGCGAGAATCTGTTGCCCGTCATCCAGCACCACGGCCGTCCGGAGGATTGGGTCAGCCCCTAACGCTGATATCTGGTTGCGCAGCCCCGCAAAATCATTTCTCGCCAGGAAATGCGCCGCTTCCCCGGAGATTTGGTTCCCGATGAATGTCGCATGACGATTAATAACCATCTCCAACTGCCCCGTCGCCATGTTTCGGTCAAAAAGAAAGCAACTGGCGCTCAGCAGAGACCCAAGCAGAAAGATGACGCTTGGGATAGTGTAGCGAAGAGCCCATGGAAATTTCATGGCAGCAACCCTCCCTCGAGGCTGGCGATTTCAGGGAGAGCCCCGCTACTGATCCCCGAGCGTAGCATCTCCTGATGCATCGCCTTGAAGTTCTCATAGGTCTTCTGCCGTGCCGTGACCAACAGCTCTCGATTCTTTTCCAGTGAAGGAATCTCGATCAGCGAGAGCGATTTCTCCATCTCCGCCGGGCTGACTTGCTCCCGTAGCGCCATCTTTGCGCACGCGCTCTTTCGCTCGGCGATCAGGTACTCACGCGCTTCAAACCACGCTCGAATCAACATTTCCAGGCTCTTCCGCCGGGTCTCAATTAGCGATTTCCGAACGACGAGGAAATCGACGATCTCTCCGGGAATTTGCGCGCTGTCGAACAAAACATGCCCGCCCGCCTGCAGCAGTTTCGAGCGATGCGGTTCAAAGGTGATGACGGCATCCACCTTGCCCCCCTTGAATTCCGAAACGTGCTGATCGTTTTCAATGGGAACAACCTCCACGTCCCTGGCGGTCATCGAAGCGGACTCAAGGGCGCGCGCCAGCAGGAAAACACCCGGCGAATTCACCTCCACCCCGATTCGATGTCTCTTGAGTTCCTTCACGCAATCAAATTGCGGAGTTGCGACGAGAGCGTCTGCGCCCCTGGAAAAATCGATGAACAGCACGATGCGAACATCCGGATCATCAGCCGCCAATCGCAAAAATTCATCACCAGTCATGGCGGCAACTTCAATCGCGCCATTTTGAAACGAGCGAATGACCTCGGGCGTGTTGGGATATTCCACCAGCTTGATCGCGGTTTCATCGAACTTGCCGAGGGTGCGCGCGAGGAAAAGCGGCTCGTATCCAGTCCAGACAATCGCACCCACCCGGAGGGGCGGCTCGATTTTCGCCGTGCAACCCGAAAACGCGAAAAATCCAGCGCCTGCCCAAAGCAGGAGCGCGATGGCTGGCGTTCTCTTCGTT
>DASYTB010000406.1:0-6086 GCA_036002705.1 Verrucomicrobiia bacterium | reverse complement strand
GCCGCTCCGAAAACCAGAGCGGAACTTAGTTTTGCCATGAAATTCTTCATATTCATCAGGAAACTTCGAGGTCTGTTAGTTCGAAACGAAAAAAAACGAGCCGCGGGCAGTCCGGGTTATTTGTTCACGGAAGCTGCCGGCGAAAGTTCATCGAGTTCCGCGCATGGTGAGACAAATCGTTTTCCCGCCAAGGCGGACCTTAATGCCGGAATGAGATCCGAGGCGAGCCGCGGCTTCACGACGTAGGCAAGCCCGCCGACCTCGAAAGCTTCGCGCGCGTAATCCGCGTCGGCATGGACGGTCAGGAAGACAATCTTTGCCGAACAACCCGCTTGTTTGAGGCACGCGGCCACTTCGATGCCGGAGATACCCGGCAGCGTGATATCCAGGACGATAAGATCGATCCGCTCCTTGGTCGCCGTGGTCAAGAGCGTGCGTCCGTGTTCCATCACGTCCACAATTTCAAATTCCCCGGCCAACAGGTCGATGGTTTGGTGCAGCACGGCGGGATGGTCGTCAACCAAAACGATCCGCGGCCGCTTGCTTGGTATGTTCATAGCAACCTCACGTGTGCGAGCGTCCACTGGAGGCAGAACCGAGGGCCTGTTCTTTCAATGATCGTTGAGTGGAAGAATGGGATTCCCAAACGCACGTTAGCTCCGAGGGTAATGAAATGAGAATGGATAGAACGACTGTCAAAAGTGCCAGTAAAGCGGCCGCTGCTCTTCGGTGCGCTACCCTGTGGGACGGTGCTTCGGCCGGTTTTTGGAGCGTTGACCATCGGCATCACTCTTTCGAGACAGACCAGGTGCTGTCTGGATCGTAAGCCTTCGTCGCTTCCGCAATTTTGGACGTGTCGCTTCCCAGATCCTTCTGATAAACGCGTCCTTGTTGGTTGACGATGAACGTCATCACCCCGGTTTCGCCATATTCCGCCGGCCAAGCCACCAAAGCGAAACCGCCAATCATGTTGCCGTTGATGATGTAATCATAAGCGCCGCCCGGAGCATGTTTCCCTTGCCGCGTCAGGATGCGGAAGAAATATCCGTGAAAGGCTTGTCGTTCCTGTTCGGTCTTCTTCGTGTAACCCACCGCTTCCGCCTCGGCCACGAGCGGGCCTAACGGGCTAATGGTGCCGTCGATCTCGGGTCGCCAGAAGAGTCCATCTTTTTTACCAGGAGAGCTGCCGAATCGTTGCGCGTATTCGAGCACCTCGTCATCGTCACGATCGGCGGACGCGTAGTCCCGCTGCGCCTGAACGTACGTTCGAACAACGTCGAGCGTTTCCAATTCGTTGCGACCAATCCGCCGATTGATCAGCTCCTCTTTGCCCTCGGCGGTGTCGAAATACCATTGGCCGTCTTTCTTCACCAGCGGCACCGGGAAGAGCGTCTTGTCATTGCCGTACTCGATTAGCTTCCGCCCTTCCTCGCCGTCCACAATGCGACTGGATTCATTCATCGCGCGCGCAACCGCGACGAATTCGTTAGTGGCTTCGACCGGGTCCTGATTCGCGATCTCGTTGATTTCCGGGCCAAAAATAGCGCGCAATTGATTTTGATCCTTGACCTCGACCGCGTGCTGGAGTGCCTTCAACGCTTGTTCGGGGGCGGCAAATCCCGCGCCTCCCGGGGTCTCGGGCTCGGCCCGAAGCGCCACGAGCAAACTTGCCAGGATGCCCAGCGAGGCCGCAAATGATAGTGATTTCATAGCAAACAGGTAAAAAGAGTTCATCGCCTTCCTCCTCCGCCTCTTCCGCCACCGCCCCTGCCTCCTCCGCCTCGGCTGGCCGAACCTCGCTGGCTCGCCGCCCGTTGAGAAGCCCCTCCTCCTCCACCACTAAACGCGCTCCCGCCCCCGGAACGCCCACCGGCGGAAGAAGCCGCCGGCGCCGCCCCGCCGGAGGGTCTGTTCCCCCCGCCGATCGAGGGACTCGCCGCCGGCCTGTTGCCGGCCGAAGGGCTCGCTGCTCGGTTCGCTCCGGCGGGAGTCGCCGTCGGCCTGCTCGAGCCACCTGTGGCAGGACGCGCCGAAGCGGAAGGACCGCGGTTCGCCGTGGAAACAGTGTTTGCCCGCGCGCCGCCCGCGCCGTTTTGGCTCGACCCCCAGCCGCGCGATTCCATTGCTTTAGCGGACGTCGGTGAACCGCTGGCTCGTACGCGATTTGCGTCCGGCTGCCACTTCTTCCCCTGGCCGCCCTGGGCATTCACACGGTTCCCTCCATTGATGGAATTATTGCTGCGATCGACGTTGACGTTCGTGTTCCGGTTGATGTTGACATCGCCGCCGCCGTGATAGCAGCCGCCATGATTCCAGTCGCAGTTATTAGCGATGATCGCGCCCATGGCCACCCCGGCCGTGAAGGTAATAAGGGGCGCGTAGGGATTATAAACGTAGGCCGGTGGCGGATAGTAAACCGTCGGCGGGTAGCTCGGAACGTAAACCGTTTGGGGATTGGAAGGCTGAATCTGAACAACCGTATTCGTCACCACCACCACCTCCTGCTCGACCTTCGTTTCGGTGACCATGTTCGTCACGACAATGATTTGCTGCTCGGATGTCTGCAACGTGCCGGCCTTCTGGGCCTTCAATCGCAAGGCCTGGATCGTGTCCATGACGTCCTTGTCCTGGTTCAGAAACGCCTCGCCCAATTGAATCGTCCATTGCAGATCGTCATTGAGTTTCTTGAGAGCCGCCGGAATCCGCGCCACCGCCTTCACACTGTCATCCCACGGCTGGTCATCCACCTTCGAGATATTGTTCGTATCCGCCATGAATCGGGCTGCCTGCACGATCTCCAATGGATACACCGAAGCGGGCAGGACCGTGGCGAGCAGCGGGTCCGGATACAGCGCGATCGGCATAAGCAACTTTTCCAATTCCGCCGCGCTCAATTTAGCGGGGGCCGAGGGCGGCGGCACCGGAGTCGCGGGCGCTCCGGGTTGATTCGCCGCTGGCGCCGGCGCGGGTGCGGGCGCCTCGGCCGCTCGAACAATTGCGAGAAGGCCAAGCGCGGCGACCGCGAACCAGGGCCGAATTGATCCGGTAAGATTGGCTAAACCTTCGAGCTGTTTTTTCATCAGGTGCTTTCCAAAGAGCGCCCCCTCGGGGCCGCCCTTCGCTCGCATGCCAGATTAGGCAGGACTGAAGGCGTCGGCGAAACTGTCAGAATTAACAGTCATTTTCATTTCGCCGGAGCTCCGTTGGAGGAGGGCAGAGCGGAGAGCATTTCGAAAATACTCTGCTGGAGAAATTCCGGTTCCATCGTTCTCGAACTGCTCCGGCCGCGTTTGTCCGACCAGATAACCGCGTCACTATGGCGATCATGCAAGGCAATGGTGATGTAACGCTTTTCGGAGCTCTCAATCAGCGGGTCCTGCCAAAACTCCGTTTGAACCTGGACGATAAAATCCGCGCTGGACGGCTCCGCTTCGCTGAAGCCTTTGCCTTTGAGGGTCTCGACGATGGTTGTCCGGGCGACTTCGCCCAGCCTCGAAGCTGCCGCGGGATCGGAGGAAGGCCCCTGGCTGGGCAAGGGGGCAACAGCGAAAGTATGGTACTCGCTCAAACTGGGCGCTGGCCCGCCGTGCGAGCTCGCGGTTGGGGTCGAGCAAGCTGGGACGAAGAGAAGCGCGAGTGAGAACAGCAATAAAGCGGGGCGTAGAGTCATGACACACCTAAGTGGCGGCACTCTACGCAGCGGCTCTGCCGCCCGCGCCTGTCAGAACTGACAGTGACCGTCGGGAGGCTGAAATAGTTGCGCCGATCACTGGCGCGGTGAACGAACTTGTGTATGTTGCGCAACCACTTGCATTTCGCTGAAAACGGCAGGAATCGTGCTGGTACACCGGCAAAGTGGAAAGGTCTAACGCTCTCATGCGGTCATTCGTACATCGAGCCATCCAGCTCATTTCGCTCGCCGCGACCGTGTGGGTCGTCGGCTCAGCTAATCCTTCGGTTTTTGCGGCTGAAATCCTGCCTTATGGCACGAATTGGCGGTATATTATTGGGTTGAGTGAGGCCTCCAGCCCGGATCCCGCCGCCTGGCGCCAGCTCGGTTTCGATGATTCTGCCTGGACCGCCGCCCCGGCCCCGATTGGGTATGCCAACCCACCGAATTCCCCGGCTGAATTCACCATCGCGACGCTGGTGCCTTCTTCGCAGGAAGGCAATTACTCGTCCGTCTTCGTTCGGACCGCCTTTGTCGCGAAAAATCCAACTCCGGGGAATGTCTTCACGGTCAACGTGAATATCGATGACGGCTGCATCGTTTGGATCAACGGGACTGAAGTGGGCCGATTCAACGTGCCCGCGGGCGATTTGGCCTACAATCAATGGGCCGTATCGGCAGGCGAGCCCGCCATCGCCTCGTTCAGCGCCACCAATTCCGCCCAAGGACCGGTCGTTTCGGGGACAAATATTCTCGCGGTGCAAGTATTCAACGCGAACGCGACGAGTTCGGATTTGTTTTTTGATTTGTCTCTCGAAAGTGATCTGGATGAAGTCCCGCCCGCGGTCGAATCCGCGGATCCTCCGGCCGGCAGCACCGTCACCGATTTTACCGAAATTGACGTCTCATTTACGGAAAATGTCACGGGAGTGGACGCCTCCGACTTGCTCATCAACGGGGCGCCCGCCACGGGCGTGAGCGTGATCTCGCCCAAAGAATACGTCTTTAGTTTTCCGGCGCCTCCCCTCGGAAATGTTACGGTTTCATGGGCATCGAACCACGGGATCACCGATCTCGCCTCGAATTCATTTGCCGGAGTTGGATGGAATTATCTGCTGCATCCGGCGGATACGCGCGGCGCAGTCATCATTTCAGAATTTCTCGCGGATAACGAACACGGCATCAAGGACGAGGATGGGCAGCACTCCGACTGGATCGAACTGCTGAACACCGGAACGACTATTGCCAACCTGGATGGCTGGTTCTTAACCGATGAAACCAATCTTCTCGCGAAGTGGCGCTTCCCGGCCATCACACTAGCTCCGAACGGTTACTTGGTTGTCTTTGCTTCCGGAAAGGACCGGACCAACGCGACGGCGCCGTTGCATACCAATTTCAAAATATCAAAGACGGGCGGCTTTCTCGCCTTGGTGGATTCGAATACGAATGTCGTTTCGTCCTTCAACCCTTATCCGGCGCAACAATCCGATATCTCCTATGGGCGGGACGCGGTCACAACCTCGCTCACCGGGTATCTTGGCACGCCCACGCCGGGGGCTCCGAATGGGGTGAGCGGTCTCGGTTTCGCGCCGACGGCGACCTTGTCCGTCAAGGGCGGAGTTTATACCAACAATTCACTTTCGGTGACAATGACCGCCCCCGCCGGGCAAATTCGTTACACGCTGGATGGTTCTGTCCCGAGCACAACCTCCACTCTTTATGCGGGACCGATCACCATTACGACCAGTGTGACACTCAAGGGGCGCGCCTTCCAGGCCGGGTTATTGCCCGGACCGGTCGCGGCCGAGAGCTACATCATGGTCGATAGCACCGTGGCCAAGTTCACCTCCAATCTCCCGTTGATGATTCTCAGCACTAGCGGAAAAGGAGTGGCGGATCACCCCGCGCAGGGACAACCCGGCACGTTTGCCTCGATGGTCGAAGTTCAGCCGGTTCGCGGCCAAAGCACTCCGTTCGCCGGCGTGGATTACCTCGGCGGCTGTGAGATCAATATTCGCGGGCAAACTTCCGCGGGTTTTCCGAAGAAGCCATACCGTCTTTCGACCCAGGATGCCTATCGGAACAGTCTGAATGCCGGGCTGCTCGGTATGCCGCCCGATGACGATTGGATTCTGAATAATCCTTATACGGATAAACCGTTCCTGCAGAATTTCATGGCTTATGAACTTTACGAAAGGATGGGCCACTATTCGGTGCGCCGCCGTTTCGTCGAGGTCTTCGTCAATACTTCCGGCGGCAAAATCAGTTACCCGCGGGACTATGCCGGGCTCTATATTCTGCTCGAGAAAATCAAAGTGGCCGAGGATCGCGTCAACCTCGACAAGCTGACTCCTTACGACACGAAAGAGCCGGAAATCAGCGGCGGCTACATGTTCAAGAAGGACAAAGACACCGC
>DASYTB010000405.1:0-2072 GCA_036002705.1 Verrucomicrobiia bacterium | reverse complement strand
GGAATCAACGAGCGACGCAATCGGGGATAAAGCACGCGAGGTCCGCGAGCGCTTGAGCGAAACTCTCAAGTCGGCTAATCGCACCTGCCGCGCCCTGGAAGATCGATCGATTCAAACGGCCAAAGCCGCGGACAAACTCGTCCGGGAGCATCCCTACCAATCCATCGGACTGGCACTGGCCGTAGGTTTGCTCCTGGGCACGGTCCTCTCTCGCAAATAGACGGCGGATTGGATGCTCGCAAAAGGCGCTGTTGTGACGGCCAATCGCGTTAACAGCCTGAGTGTATTTGCGCTGAGTGTTTGAGAAAGGATCTTTATGAAAAGAATTCTTATCGCGTTCGACGGTTCTCCTGGCGCGGAAGTGGCTGTTCAAGACTTAATCCGCGCGGGCCTTCCAAACCGAGCAGAAGCAAAGGTATTGACCATTGCCGATGTCTGGATGCCTCCAGCGCCAAAGGGTGACGTTGATATTTTTTCCACCCACGCCAAGGTTGCTGACGCCTACGAAAAGGCCACCGAACTGCTTCGCGAAGCAAAGAAGATCTCCATTCAAGGGTCTCAATTCGTCCACCAACTCTTTCCCGAATGGACCATCACCAATTTCACCGCCGCCGACTCGCCCGCCTGGGGCATCGTGGCCGAAGCACGGAAATGGCGCGCCGATTTGATCGTGATCGGGTCGCATGGCAGAACCACTCTGGAAAGATTCTTCCTCGGAAGCGTCTCGTTCAAGGTCGCCGCGGAAGCGCCCTGTTCCGTTCGGGTGGTCCGTCCCCGCGCCGACTCGGCCACTCTGCCATTACATCTCATGGTCTGTCTGGATGGCTCCGATGAATCGATCCACGCCGTTGACGAAATTTCACAACGCCAATGGCCTGCCGGAACCAAGGTCGAATTTGTCTCCGTCATCGATCCGAAACTCCGAAGCCAGCTTCTCGCTCGTAATCGGCCATTTGGTGATCCAGTCGCGTTCGAGAAATTCGAGGACGCCATTCAGCTCGCGCTGGAGACGGCACAGCGAAAACTCAGTCCCCAGGAGCTAACCGCTCAATGCCACATCCTTGAAGGCGATCCCAAGCAGGTCCTCCTGCACCAGGCCGCTCACTGGAAAGTCGATTGCATTTTCCTGGGCGCTCGCGGCCTCGAACGTGGCGACCGCCTCTACCTTGGAACCCTCGCCTCCGCCGTCTGCACGCGCGCGCATTGCACCGTGGAAATCATCCGCCAACCGAAATAGACAGCAACGGAAACGCCTCAGCCCGGTACTGCCGAGGCAACGCGCGGACGGGATTACGTACTCAGTTGAAAAACCATTAAGCAAACCATCACCTCGGCAATCAAGCGACTGCTGGGAGGTCGGGCACTTGGCGGCTCTTTTGCAGCGCTTCATCAATGTTCCCGCAGAAGTTTTCGATCTTGATGAGATCGACGACGCCGCTTTTGAAGAGAGAACTCATCGGCTGGGCCTGGATGCCGGTGACGTAAACCGTCACGCCATCGTCCAGAAGCTTTTCGACCGCGGAACGAAAGACCTGGACGGCGGTGGCGTCCATCGACGGAACGTAGCGCATCCGCAGAATGACCACGCGCGGCTTCCCGCCACTGCCGCGCAAAGCCGTTTCCAGTTTGTCCGCGGCCGCGAAAAACATCGGACCGTGAAAGCGAAAAAGAACGACGCCAGGAGGAACAGTTTTGCCGCGCAACGAAAAACTCCCGTCGGTTTCGGGATCGTTCTCGGGTGTGAGCAGATGGATGTGGCTGATCTCTTCCATGCGCCGGACGAACATCACCAGGGCCATCAGCAACCCCGCCCCCACACCAATCGTCAGGTCAAAAATGACGGTGAGCAAAAACGCCGCGACCATCACAAAGAAATCACTCCGGTGACTTTTCCAAAGTGAATGAAAATCTTCCCACTCCGCCATGCGCACCGCGACCGTGATCAAAATGCCAGAAAGCGCGGCCAACGGAATGAACCCGGCGTAGGGCGCGGCGATCAAAGCCACGAGCAAAAGCAATAAGGAATGCACCAGCCCCGAAACAGGCGACCGGGCTCCATTGCGAATGTTCGC
>DASYTB010000404.1:0-4042 GCA_036002705.1 Verrucomicrobiia bacterium | reverse complement strand
CCGCAAATTCCACTTCCCCGGCCTCGCTGCGGCTCGAAGTAAAATGGCGCGACGGAAAACAGAGCCTGATTACCAATGTTCAACCCAATCGAATTTATGAAATCGATGAGGCTGGCGCCGAACCATCAAGCGGCTCAAATCCGCCAACGCCTGCGCAACATTACTTCAAGGACGCTTCTGCCATGCTGGGACACGTTCATACAGAGGTGGATTTTGACGATGCGCTACGGCAGCCCCTTTTACCACGTCGCCTCAGCAGGCTCGGACCCGGCGTCAGTTGGTATGACCTGGACGGCGATGGCTGGGACGATTTAATCGTGACCTCCGGACGCGGCGGATCTCTCGCCGTGTTCATGAACCAAAAAGGCCAAAGTTTTCGCCCAGTCGAAAAGATTCCGACCGTGAGCGCGGATGGGGGCGCAGTTGTCGGATGGCCGGACGGCAACGGAAATCGCGAAATACTCGTGGCCATTTCGAATTACGAAATGCCTTTGGGCACGCAGAGCGAAATCATGGTCTATTCGCCGACGAACTACCTGGCCGCTACGCGGTTGCCGGCGGGCGACACGAGCCTTGGACCGATGGCGCTCGCGGATATTGATGGCGATGGTGATTTGGATCTTTTCGTCGGCGGGCGCTTCCGTCCTGGCCATTATCCAGAGTCGTGCTCGTCCAAAGTTTGGCTGAACGATCACGGCCAGTTGCGGCCCAGCGATGGGTTGAGCAAGTCGTTCGAAACGCTCGGCCTGGTCAGCGGGGCTCTCTTCGCCGATTTGGATGGAGATGGCCAGCCGGACCTTGCACTCGCCATGGAATGGGGTCCGGTGCGTGTTTTCCGAAACAACCACGGATCGTTCGAAGAAGTCACCGGCCAATGGGGCCTGGCCGATACGACCGGCGGCTGGAGCGGCATAGCTGCGGGAGATTTCGATGGGGACGGACGAATTGACCTTGTCGTCGGAAACTGGGGACGCAATACCGAATGCGAACTCTTCCAAACGGCTCGCGGAACACCTCGTTTGCGAATCTACTATGATGACGCAAATGGCGACGGGATCCTGGAGCTTTGTGAAGCGTATCAAAGTGGCGACGCCTGGCTACCCATCCGCGACCGGACGCATTTGGCATTTGCGTTCCCCGACCTTTCCCGCCGCTTCGCCACCCATAAGGCATTCGCCTCCGCGACTGTTCCGGACATTTTCGGTGCACGCTTCAAGAACGCCCGCTTCGCCGAAGCCACGCACTTCGACTCCACGATTTTCTTAAATCGCGGCTCGCGCTTCGAAGCAAGACCGCTCCCGCGCGAGGCGCAACTCGCGCCGGTAATGTCAGTCAATGTCGGCGATTTCGACGGCGACGGGATTGAAGACCTGTTTCTTTCGCAAAATTTTTTCGGCAGCATCTCGGATATTAATCGCGACGATAGCGGACGCGGGTTGTGGCTCCGAGGGCGAGGGGAGGGGAGTTTCGACGCGGTCGAGGCGAACACCACCGGCATTAAAATCTACGGCGAGCAGCGCGGAGCGGCGCTCGCGGATTTCAACCACGACGGTCGCATCGATTTGGTCGTTTCCCAGAACAGCGCGGCCACAAAGCTCTACCTGAATGAGCGCGCCAAACCGGGCCTTCGCGTTAAGCTCAATGGGCCGCCCGGGAATCCCGACGCTATTGGAGCGCAATTGCGTGTGATTTACGCTGACGAACGCAAAGGACCTTGTCATGTCGTTCAGGCCGGCTCCGGCTATTGGTCGCAGGACTCGGCCGTCCAAGTGCTGGGATTGGCGGAAACACCAGTTGCCTTATGGATTCGCTCGCCCGCCGGTCACGAGCAAACCCTTCCTCTGGGTAGGGAGGAACGCGTCGTCAGCGTGGAGTTAAAATAATGGGCGGGGCGGCTCCCGTCACGGTCGGAAAGGCGACGGGCCTTATGCCGCGGGCGCAGCCGCCGGTGGGGCTTTTTTCGCGCCTGCTTTGGCGCCTTGCTTGCGACGTTTGAGGTAACGTTCATGGCGGCGGCGTTTCTGGACTTTATTACTCTGTCTTCCCATATTCAGTTTGCTTTACTTTGCGGCGTCATCTGCTTTGTTTACCGCGCACAGGAATATGAAGAGTTCGCCCGGTTCGTTCAATCTGATTTT
This sequence comes from Verrucomicrobiia bacterium, assembly GCA_036002705.1. Lineage (GTDB taxonomy): Bacteria > Verrucomicrobiota > Verrucomicrobiia > Limisphaerales > SXQI01 > DASVNK01. Next base: position 1,904 of record DASYTB010000404.1, on the reverse strand, counting down.
TGCTTTGATTTTGCTTTTGGCCGTCGCGGCGTGCAAAACGGGTGAAAAGTTCGACCAAGAGAAACAGCCTGCCGTCTTGCGCTTTCACCTTGAAACGAATCCAGACGGCACTCCTCATAATTCGCGCGTTGAAGTGTATCGCGCTCATCCTTTTGTCATCAATGTCGAACGCGAGCCGGCGCTCGATGAAGGCTTCATCAAGGACGCCCAGGTCGTCGATGTCGATGACCACGGCGGATTCGGAATCAAAGTTACTTTTGACGATTCCGGTCGCCGGCGCCTGGAAGATGTGACGGTGGCGAACAAAGGGAAGCACCTTGCCATCATGGCGGAATGGACCGAAACGCGCTGGCTGGCCGCGCCTCTCATCACGAAGAATATCGCCAACGGCATTTTCATTTTCACGCCGGACGCCACGCGGGAGGAGTGCGAGACCATTGTTCGCGGAGTGAAGCACGCGATCAAGGAGTTTCAGGAACCGTATGTCTTCTAGTTTTTAATAACTGGGCATCCAATGTCTGCAAAACTCGTCGATCACCGCAACCCCCTGGCCCGGATATTTCACAGTCGCGCGTGTATCTCATTAACACCGCCGCTTCAGCCCGGTGCACGAGACGCGTTCGATGCGAGAACTGTTTTAACAGTTTGTGGACGCGAAAAAACCGTTAAAACGGCTGATTCGATCAGGTTGGGCCGCTGGCCCCGGGCTAAAGCCTCGGTGTTAACGAGAAGTGCTCTGATCGTTTGTGAAATATGCAGGCTACTGGTTGTTCCTCCGAAGGGGTTCCCGCGACCCACCGCCCTCTTCGCGATTGTTTTCCTCCTGGCGCACGGAGTTTTCCTCGCGGACAGCATGGCCGAAGTGTTTGTCCTGCCGAGCCCGAATCGCGCGATCTTTAAAGACCACGGCGAGGAGGAATATTTCGTCCCCACTCCCGGGAAGGACTGGGCCAGCGGCACCTTCGGTTGCGTTCGTTCCGATGGCCATCAGTTTCACGAAGGGCTCGATATCAAGTGCACGCAGCGCGATCGGCATGGGGAACCCACCGATTCAGTTTTCGCCGCGGCCGGCGGACGCGTCGCCTACATCAACGAAACTCCGGGGCTATCCAATTACGGCAAATATGTCATCCTCGAGCATGAGATTGACGGCATGCCCATCTTCACGACCTACGCGCACCTGAGCGCGTTTGCTTCCGGCCTTAAGGTCGGCGAAAAAGTGCAGCAAGGCCAGCCCATCGCCACCATGGGCCGCACCTCCAATACCCGCCAGGGCATCACGAAAGATCGTGCTCACGTCCATTTCGAAATCGACTTGCGGCTCAACGATCGCTTTGCCGCCTGGCATAAAGAAAAGTTTCCGGGCCAGCGCAATGATCATGGAAACTGGAATGGAAGGAATATGGCCGGCGTCGATCCACGTCTCGCGCTGCTCGATCAGCAACGCCTCGGCTCCAGGTTCTCGCTCGTCGATTTTATTCGTGCCCGGGCCGAACTCTGCCGGGTGCTCGTCCGCCAACCGCATTTTCCCTGGATCAAGACCTACGGCCCGCTCGTGAAGCGGAATCCCATCGCGGAAAAGGAGGGCATCGCCGGCTATGAAATTGCCCTCGACTACACCGGCCTTCCTTTTCAACTCATTCCTCGCGCCAAATCCGAGATTGGCCCGGGACCCAAAGTTCAGCTCCTTTCAGTCAAGGACGCGGAAGCCACGGCGCATGCCTGCCGAAAATTAGTAACCAAACGGTCGGGCCATTGGGAGCTTGCCAATAACGGCTTACAACTCCTTGACCTGCTTGCGTATTAAGCAAAGTGGACAGAATTTCAAGAGGAGGAAGTATGCAAACTATCCTTGAGCCGCGAATCGAAACTGATCTGAACATCCGCTTGCAGGACTCTACGCT
>DASYTB010000403.1:0-9540 GCA_036002705.1 Verrucomicrobiia bacterium | reverse complement strand
TCGTTGGCGCTCTCGCGGGTGGGAATGAAACCGTGAGCGGAGGAATAAGAGGCCAGAAGAGAATCAATCCGCTGGTGCAGTTCAGCATCGCGCCCGCACGCGCCCTGCAAAAAGGCCGCGCGGGCCTCTGGCGAAGTTAATTCGAGGGCTTCGGCGAAAATTTCCTGCTCGCGATCAGTGGTGTCAGACATAAAAATCTCGTGTTCGCCTATCAATTCGCAAATCCGGCGCGGACTGGGCCAACTTTCTTGGGATTCAGAAACTTTTCCCTCGTCGCGCATCATCGCGCAATCCTCTGCCACGGACACGTAACAAGGTCAGGCCAGAGTAAGTATGGCCCGATGCTGGCGCATTCTGCTATCCGTGCCTGGCTTGGCGCGAATTCGTGTCGGATATCCAGGAGCTGTTTGCACGTCATGAGTCGCGGGCGTCCACGGAGGTTTCTCGCTTGGTGGTGGGCGAGCGGTAATTCGGCTTCGCTTCGCGGGTGCCGGGCCGCCCGAACTTATGACCTGGTAATCGTCTCGTGCAGATTGAAGATGACTCGTGCCACGCTCGTCCAGGCCGCGAGTTCGCTCTTGTTGAGATTGTCAGGGACTGGAGAGAAACCGGCGCTGAGAACCTCGTCGGCGGCTTTGGTGTCATCCTTGTATTCGCTGAGGTGTTTCGTCAGGAGGGATTCGATGGTTTCGATTTCGTTGGGGCGTGGAGGACGTTGCAGGGCCTGGCGCCAGGCCCAGTTGATGCGCGATTTCGTATCGCCGGAGCATTCGTGGAGGATGCGGGCGGCGAAAACGCGGGAGGCTTCGACGTAGGTTGGGTCGTTGAGGAGGACGAGCGCCTGTTGCGGGATGTTGGAGCGATTGCGTTCGGCGGCGCACTCTTCGCGCGACGGGGCGTCGAAGGCGGTGAGGCTCGGATGCAGGTAGGAGCGCTGCCACCAGGTGTAGAGGCCGCGACGATATTGATCTGCGCCTTTGCTGGCATCGTAAGTGCGGACGGGGAAATTCAGGTTTTCCCAATAGCCATCCGGTTGATACGGCTTCACGCTCGGGCCACCAATCTTTGGTTGGAGGAGGCCAGAAATGGCGAGAGCATTGTCGCGGACCAATTCGGCTTCGAGCCGCCACCGGCTTTGGGCGGCGATTTCGCGGTTGTAGGGATCGCGCGTCCGGAGCTCGGGTGAGACGACAGAGGTCTGTTTATACGCCTGGCTTGTGACCATGAGGCGAATCACATGCTTCACGTCCCAGCCGTTATCCATGAATTCGCAGGCGAGCCAGTCGAGCAGCGGTTGATTTGGTGGGGGTTCACCCTGCGCGCCGAGGTCGTCAAGAGTCTTCGAGAGCCCGGTGCCGAAGAATTGCTTCCAGAAGCGGTTCGCGACGACGCGGGCGGTGAGCGGGTTCTTCCTTGAGATCAACCAATCGGCGAGATCAAGCCGAGTGAGGCGGTGGCCCTCTTCCGACTTGTTAAACGTGGCTTTTAGAAACCCGGGTAAAGCGGGCTCGACGATGTCACCAGTTTCGATCAGAAAGTTGCCGCGAGGAAGAATCCGCACCGACCGCGGTTTTTCCATCGAAACCGAGACCAGACAGCGTGGCAGCTTCCCTTCGAAATCGTTCTTTGTCTTGCGAGCCTCGGCGAGTTCGGTCCGGAGAGACGCGAGTTCGGGAGCGACGGTTTTGAAATAAGCGAAAAGTTTGTCCTTCTGCCCCTGGTCGCGTTTCTCGTCTGGAATCAGAAGAACTTCCGCGATCTCGTGCGGCGGTTGGGCAACGAGGGGCGCGCGAACGACATCATAGCTCGTGCTCACTGAGATTCGAAAGTGGCCCAGGGTGTGGCTGCCGTGGCCGTGATTCTGAATAATCTCGATCTTCAATTTATCGCCCGCTTCGAACTTCACCGGTTCGGCAAGTTCGAGGACCAGTTCCTGAGGTTTGGTCACGTCCGGGAGAATGGCCCAGCCGAATTCATCGGTGTTGCCGTCGATGACCGCAGAGGCCGCCCATCGTTTTTCCGGGTTATTCTCGGCGGCGAAACTTTGTTCGATGCTCGCCGAAGCGCGCGCGAATGAGAGCGCGTGGGCCTCGTCGTTTCGAATGAGAGAGGCGCGAAGCTCTGTAATGACGAAATTCCCGTTTCCGGAGCGGCCCGAACCTTTGGAAGGCAAGGAATCATGCGGGAGCGCTTCGAGCCGCAGACCCGAAATGGGATTGGGAGAATGCGCGAAAGTCAGCGTGTAAGTCGCCTTTTCCGGATTTTTGCCTTTGGCGAGGATCGAGTTGTCTGATTCTGTTTCGAGTTTAGTGCCACCGGTCGCTTCGGCGTTTTCCGGATGAAGCTGGCTCCACAAATGTTCGAGTTCCAACGCCTGGAGCTGCGCTTTGGACCATTTCTCATAACCGTCCCTAAGTTCTGGATGCGGCGCATCAAAGTCATTTTGCAGCCGAGTCACATTTGATTCGAGCTGTTCCAACTCCGCTTGCTCTCGTTTATTGGGCACAAGCATTCCGTCTTCGCGCCGCCCGATGGCCGCCTCTTTGATGTCGGCAAAGAAAGCGCCCATGGAGAAGAAATCACGCTGCTTGATCGGGTCAAACTTGTGATCGTGGCAGTTGGCGCAGCCGATCGTTTGCCCCAGCCACACGGTCCCAATGGCGCGGACGCGGTCGGTCACCATGCGGGCTTCGTAATCCTTCGGCTGAGCGCCGCCTTCCTCGGTCGTCAGCAAGAGGCGGTTGAACGCCGAGCTAACTTTTTGCTCTTGAGTGCAATTGGGCAGAAGATCGCCGGCGATTTGCTCGACCGTAAACTGATCAAACGGTTTGTTTTCGTTGAAGGCCCGAATCACATAATCACGGTACGGCCAGACATTGCGCGGATTGTCGGAATGATATCCGATGGTGTCGGCAAAGCGGACCAAATCGAGCCACGGAATGGCCATGCGCTCGCCATAATGCGGCGAGGAGAGGAGCTTCTCCACCAGGTCGGAATACGCCGTGGGCGATTTGTCATTTTCAAAGGCTTCTACTTCCTCTGGCTTCGGTGGCAAACCAACGAGATCAAAATAGAGACGCCGAATGAGCGTGCGGCGGTCCGCTTCGGAAGAGGGTTTCAAGCCGGCCGTTTTCAGTCGCTCCTGGACCAGGAAATCGATGGCGCTTTTTCCGGGAGGAGTTGCTGGTTTAACCGGCGGGATGTAGGCCCAGTGTCCCTCGTAAACCGCCCCTTGAGCGATCCATTCTTTAAGCAACTCCTTCTGCGCTTCGGTGAGCGACTTATTCGAATCGAGAGGCGGCATGTGGTCGTCTTTGTCCGGCGTGAAAATTCGTTTCACGATTTCGCTCTCGTCGGGTTTGCCGGGGACTATCGCTTTCTTGTCAACAGCATCATCCCGCACGTCAAGCCGCAGCTTGCCCTTGCGCTTTTTCGCGTCCGGACCGTGGCAGGCGAAGCAGTTGTCGGAAAGAATCGGGCGGATCGCCTGATTGAACCCGATCTTTCCCGATTCAGAGGCGATGGAAGCCTGGATCAAAACGAGCGCGCAGAAGACAGCGAAACCGGAATGCATAGTGAGAATTCTAAGCAATGAGCCGGAGAGGGCAACTGAAATGCCTTCGACATTCGCCGTGGGCAGTGGCAATTTAATGTTGTGACTAAACTGGACCAACTCCGCGAGCTTCTGCGTTCGTACGGTTCGTGCCTTGTAGCCTATTCGGGAGGAGTGGATTCGGTTTTCCTCGCGCGCGTCGCGGACGAAGTTCTCGGCGACCAATCTCTCGCGGCAATCGCGGATTCTCCCAGCCTGCCCCGGCGCGAGCTGCAGGAGGCGTTGGAAATCGCCGAGCGGTTTGGCATTCCCGTTCGCGTCGTGCACACAAGAGAATTCGAGAACGCCGCCTATCTCGCGAACCCGGCGAACCGCTGCTACTTCTGCAAACACGAACTTTTCACGGAACTGGCCCCGCTCGCCCGCGCGGAAGGCTTCGCGGTCATCGCGTACGGGGAAAATGCGAGCGATGTGGGAGATTTTCGGCCGGGGGCGACGGCCGCCGCGGAATTCCAAGTGCGCGCGCCGCTGAAAGAGGTTGGGCTAACGAAACAGGAGATTCGCGAACTCTCCGCCCAACTCGGCCTGCCAACGGCCGATAAACCGCAAATGGCCTGCCTTAGCTCGCGCATTCCCTATGGCGAGAGTGTCACGGAGGAAAAGCTGCGAATGATCGAACAGGCGGAATATGTCCTGCGCGATCGCGGATTTTACGACGTGCGCGTGCGCCATCATGAATTGAAAACAGGACACTTGGCGCGAATCGAACTCGGTCCCTCCGAAAGTCCTCGCCTTTTAGAGAATGGAGTATTTTCCGAAGTTGCGCTCGCCATCAAGAAGGCGGGCTACAGCCACGTGACGCTTGACTTGGAAGGGTATCGCCGCGGGAGCCTGAATGCGGTTCCGATCAAATTTGCGAGTCGGCCCAAGCTGCCGGAGCCGGAGAGAGCGTAAGCACGGGACTCGGGTAAGGCGTGCCCTCTTCGGGCGTGCTTTCGGGACTGGAGCCGCCATTTTGCATTGTCCCAAACGTTGAAACGTTGGGCTATTGTCGGTTGTCCCTCCGGGACGAGCCCGAAATCCTAGTGGCGTTGGCCGAGGCGGCTGCCCTTACCCAGAGTTTAACAGCGGGACCTATGGCTAAGCGAGCAGCGCCTTCCAATCTTCGATTTTAGCTTCGAACCCGTGCTTCCGAAAGAACTCGCGGTTAAGGGATTCAGGACGGTAGTCCACCGGATGCAAATATTGGGCGGCATGAAACGCGATCATCGCGTTGGGATCGCTTCCGGGATATGAACCAAGATCGTGGTGGAATTCCACGAGCCGAATCACTTCCTCTTGAAGTCCCCAAAGCGCGAGCAAATAAGCGCCAATCTGCGCGTGCGTGGCGCCGAAGCGTCGAATTTCGGAGTCGTTCATCGAAACCCGGTAGGTCCTGGCAAAAGTCACCACTTCGTTGTACTCTTCGGCTACATTCGCAATGAGCACGAGCTTGCCGACGTCGTGCAAAAGCCCCGCGAGGAAAGCTTGTTCGCAAATATCGTGAGAAAATCCTTCAGCCTGGGAGATTTTCCGGGCGGCCAGGGCGCTGCGCAGACTGTGGTCCCAGAGGTCCGGCGGCGGCGGCTTCTTATGTGGGTTGCTCTTATAAACGCTGAAAGCCTGCAGCCCCAGCACCAGCCCTCGCACGACTTCCACCCCGACCATCTGCACCGCTTCGGTGGGACTGACAATTTTTCGCGCAATGCCAAAGTGGGCGGAGTTGACAATTTGGAGCAGCTTGGCGGTCACGCTCGCATCCTTTTCCACAACGGCGGCAACATCGTTCAAGGAAGAATACGGCGAATTAAGGACCTCGATCAGCTTGATGTAAGTATCCGGTGGTCCTGGCAAAGAACCCAGTCCGCCGATGACGCGCCGGACGCGTTCATTGGAAATAATACTCCGGAAACCCGCCAGCCGTTCCAATAACTCGAGCAGCGCTTTCGAATCGCACGGTTTGTTGAAATAACGATGGCCGACGAAGAGGCACTGCGCGACTTTAAGGCGGTCGGCGTAACCCGATATGATAATGCGCGCGCTGTCCGGTTGCGATCGGACGACGTGGGCAAGAAATTGCATCCCGTCCATCCGCGGCATGGCCAAATCGGACACAACCACGTCGAAAGATTTCTCCTGCAGGAGCTTTACCCCCGCCTCGCCGCTTTCAGCCGTAAACACCTCGTACTCGCGCAATTCCGGCGCGAAACTTTGATACGTCTGCCGAAGCGTTGCGTCATCGTCAACAAATAGAACCCGGCTGCGCATTCTTCGCCGTTTACATCGGTAGAACTCAAGAGGTTCTGAAGAAAAATCAGATAGAACACCCAGTTGAACGATCTCGGCACCAGCAGCGTCCAATGGATTAGAAAGTGTGACAGTAGTTGGTTTTACTTGAGGAGCGCGGGTGTGACCAGCCTTCCCGCCCGGCTCCGCGAGAACATACGCGCCGGTCCTCACAGATCGGCGCGTCTTTCTTTCCCAAACTCTTTCGGCCCTGGACTTGCTCTGATTGCGGCTTAATGCTGGCCATGACTTTGCAGGCGCGGCCAAAAGACCGATATTGAATTATGAATTCGCTGAAGAATGTATTATTTTGCCTGATTCTGGCCGTGGCCGCCGCCGGGTGTGCCTCGACCACCGGTTGGCAGGCTGAGAACGTTCCCTTTCCTCGCACGACTCCCTTCGACTCGAATGAGTTTGCCCGTGCGGCTTACCTCGACGGCTTCGAGCGTGGATACCGGGACGAACTTTCGGGTGTGCAAGCGAACATCGAAATGCTCAATGGCAACTACTCGTATGCCCAGCGCCAGGGTTTCTATGCCGGCGCTGCCCAGGCTCGCGCCGAAAAGGCCGCCGTCGCTCAGAACGACAAGCAGGACGAGGGTCGCTGATCGAAGATCTTATTCAGGCAAGGACTCAGCTCTCAGCTTTACTGCCGCTCGTATTCGCCCTTGCCGACCCGCTTAAGGACCGTAAACCCCGCATTTTTCGCGTCCGAAGTCGAAAGCGGCTTCAGTTTAACCGGTGAATTGACAAGCGAAATCAGTTTCCGAACCGGTTTGCGGCAGAGCGGGCATTTGCTCAACGGCGGACGGCTGGCCGGGCGGCGGAGGCTGAATTTACCCCCACAAATTCGGCATTCCCCGTCGCACAGTTCGTATTCATAGATCGGCATGCCCTAAAGAATAAGGGTCAAACAGCCGATGTTCAATTTGAGTTTGGCCCGCTTTTTGCACTTGAGCCAAATACGACCTTTGTTCGCAACTGATGAATTTCGGAAAGCTCCAACTGAATTGGTTTGACCTGTTGGTCCTGGTCATGGTCACGGTAGGTTTCCTGCGTGGCCGCAAGCGAGGCATGTCCGAAGAGCTGCTCGATGTCCTGATGTGGCTCTGTATCGTGGTGGCCGGCGCCTTGTTTTATCTGCCTCTTGGACAATTGCTCACCAGCGGCGTGGGGATGCCCCCGTTCTTCGGCAATGTCATCGCCTACGCTTTCATTGGCATCACGCTCAGGTTTCTTTTCGCCGCGATAAAACGCGCCGTCGGAGAAAAGCTTGTCCAATCAGACACCTTCGGGCGAATGGAATATTACCTCGGGATGGTGGCGGGTCCGCTCCGGTACTTCTGCATCCTTATTTTCCTACTCTCTTTCCTTCATGCTAAATACATCTCCGACGCGGAGCGCGCGGCCACGGCCAAGATGCAGGCTGACAACTTCGGTTCCATTTCTTTTCCAACGTTCGGCTCGCTTCAGCACGCTGTCTTTTACGAATCGATCTCGGGCAAATTCATTCGCAAAAACCTGCGCGCCCAGCTCATGCAACCCGCCGACGCCACCCCTCGCGGCGGCGAAACCATCGCCAAACGCCGACAGCGGGATGTAGAAGAGATCATGAAGTGATTTCGGCTGTTCGCCCGCGCCTCAGGAACACCTCTCTCGCCGATCCCTTTGAGGATTTGCTCCTTCAATTCCTCTTTGGATTTGACCTGACACGGCTCACTTTAAGGGCTCGTTGAATAGCTGAGGATTGCGTATCTTCACTTACAAACCGGCGCAAACCGGTGAAATCCTCCTCAGAAAACTCTGTTCGCTTTCCCCCTTCGGCGGGGATTTACTGGTGAACGAATGACAAAGGACAGCCAACAGTTGCTGGCGGAGTTTGTAACCGGCCATTCCGAAGACGCCTTCCGCGAATTGGTGGCCCGTTATCTCGATCTGGTCTATTCGACGGCGCTCCGCCTGGTCGCGGGCGATGTTTTGCTGGCGGAAGACATCGCGCAGACGGTTTTTCTTAGCCTCGCGCGAAAAGCCGCGGCCTTATCCAGGAACGTGATGCTGGGCGGCTGGCTCCATCAGCATACCTATTATGTCGCAACCCGGGAGCTGCGCGCGGAATCCCGCCGACGGGCGCGGGAACGCGTGGCTGTGGAAACGCATACTCTTATGGAAGACTCTGGCGCTCCCTGGCGGCAGCTCGCGCCGATCCTCGACGAAGCCATTACTCAATTGGGCAGTGAAGATCGGGCGGCGATCCTTCTTCGATACTTCGAGCAGCGCGACTTCCGCTCGGTCGGGGCAGCCCTCGGCAGCACCCAGGATGCCGCGCGCGTTCGGGTCAATCGCGCCCTGGAGAAACTGCACGGTCTTTTGACCAGGCGCGGCGTTACTCTCTCGGTTTCAGCACTGGGTGGTTTTCTGGCCGGTGAAACAATTAGCGCGGCCCCGGCGGGGCTGGCTCTTACGATTTCGAGCGCGGCCCTGGCCGGCACCGCCACCGGCGCGGGCACGGCTCTTACTCTTTTAAAAATTATGGCTACTACAAAATTAAAAGTCGCTCTGACAGCCGTTATTCTCGGTGGTGCGGCGACCAGCGTGGTTGTTCTGGAACATCGCGCCCGGACCGAGGCGCAGGCTGAGAATCAGTCACTCCGCCAGGAGATCGCTCAGCTTCACGCGGACAACGACGACCTCGCGAAGCGTGCCGCCCGCAATTCGCAGCCTCTGGCGCCGCGCCTGCCCGCGCCAGCGATGCCCCCTGCCTCGAGCGCTAGCAACATCCCGCTCGATCCGCTGCCTGGTTCCAATCTTTATTCGTTGCTGACCAACCGAACGTCGATGGTCAGGCTGACGTCCGAGCAGGTTGAGACGTACCTGCGCGAAAATGGCCGTAACGCCGCCAGCCTGCTTTCCGCGTTTCGAACTTCGGATAATCCCGCGCTCCTCCAGGAGGCGCTGCAAAACTTTCCCAGCGATCCGCTGGTCAATTTCGAGGCGGCCCTCGCTCGGGATGCCTCTCCGGCCGAACGCCGGCAACGCCTCGATGCCTTCAAAAAATCGGCTCCGGAAAATGCGCTGGCCTATTATCTCTCCGCCGCGGACCACTTCAAAGCGGGCCAGGCCAACGATGCCGTCCAGGACCTGATCGCCGCCTCTTCGAAAACACAGTTTCAGGATTTCTCGTTGGAGCGCAATCAGGCCGACGAAGAAGCCTATCGCGCCGCGGGTTACCCCGTCGCGGAGGCAAAGCTTCTGGCCATTAAACAACTGGCCCTGCCGCAGCTTGTCCAGGCCAAGCAGTTGGATGGAAATCTGATCGATCTCGCCAAATCGTATCAGCAGGCCGGAGATGATGCCTCGAGCCAGTCGGCCTTGGAAATGGCGGCGAATCTTGGACGCCGCTACAGCGAAAGCACCTCCGGCGAGACACTCATTGCGCGCCTGGTCGGCGTTTCGATTGAAAGCACCGCCTTGCGCTCCATGGATCCAAATGGCTCTTATGGCGACAACCAAACCGTTCAGGATCGGCTGAGCCAGCTTTCCCAGCAGCGAAACGAGTTCCAATCACTGGCCAAACAGGCGGACGCGATTTGGAAGAACCTTTCGGAGCAGGATTGGATCAGCTACCACAACCGCTCTGCCGCCCTCGGAGAAGAAGCCGCGCT
>DASYTB010000402.1:0-6263 GCA_036002705.1 Verrucomicrobiia bacterium | reverse complement strand
TCGACGGTCGTGCGGAGGCGGATTTTGCGTGGCTCCGCTGCGAGCAAAACGGTCTTATGTGGGATGGTGGTTTTGCTCCAGTCTTGATGGGTTGATCCGCTGCGACAAAACGCCTCGAGATACCAGATCTCGACATAGTCTCCCGGGATGTTCGGACCGCGAACGGCCAGCATATTATTGGTCCAGGTGATGGAAAGTCCGTCCGCCGCGGTTGCGAGGCGGACCCCCGTGCAGGCCAGCAAAAGCCAGAGAATACGCTTGGTCATAATGGGATTGTTTGCTCTTGAATAGCGCGATTACGGCGGCGCTTACAACCAAAAATCTCTTGACTGACCTCGTGAAACGAGAGTGTTTCGCGTAATGAATGAAGGGTGGCAGTTGGCTGCTGGCCACCAATGTAATGGATAAATAATATGCTCGGTTCTTTCAAAAACCATCTGGAAGCGCAAATCGCCGAGATTCGCGCGGCGGGCACTTACAAGCGCGAGCGGATCATCACGACGCCCCAGGATGCGCATATCCGTGTGGGCGAAGGCACGCCGGTGCTCAATATGTGCGCGAACAATTATCTGGGTTTGGCGGAACACCCGGCCGTGATCAAGGCGGCGCGCGAGGCGCTCGATCGATGGGGTTACGGGCTCTCGTCGGTGCGATTTATCTGCGGCACTCAAAGCATCCATAAGGAACTCGAAGCGCGCCTCAGCGAATTCCTCGGCACGGAAGACACGATTCTCTACAGCTCCTGTTTCGACGCGAATGGCGGCCTTTTCGAAACGTTGCTCGGGGCTGAGGATGCCATCATTTCCGATGAATTGAATCACGCCAGCATTATCGATGGCGTGCGCCTCTGCAAAGCGCAGCGATTTCGCTATCGAAACAATGACGTGGCCGATCTCGAGGCGAAGCTCCAGGAAGCCCGGTCCGCCCGCTTCCGAATGATCGCCACGGACGGCGTTTTCTCGATGGATGGCTATATCGCGAATCTGAGCGCGATCTCTGAATTGGCCGAAAAATACGACGCGCTGGTGATGGTCGATGATTCGCACGCCGTCGGGTTCATGGGAAAGCGCGGACGCGGCACTCACGAGTACCACGCTGTCATGGGATGTGTTGACATCATCACGGGGACACTGGGAAAAGCCCTCGGCGGCGCCAGCGGCGGCTACACGAGCGGTCGCAAGGAAATCGTGGAATTGCTTCGCCAACGCTCGCGACCCTATTTGTTTTCCAACACCGTGGCGCCGAGTATCGTGGGCGCGTCCCTGAAAGTGCTGCAATTGCTTTCGGAATCCACGGAACTGCGTGACCGACTGGAGGCAAATACAAAGTTTTTTCGGGAAGGGATGGCCTCCCTTGGTTTCAACATATTACCAGGAACCCATCCCATCGTTCCCGTCATGCTGGGAGAAGCCGCCCTCGCGACGAAATTCGCCGACGCCATGCTCGAACGCGGCGTATATGTGATCGGTTTTTCCTATCCGGTGGTGCCGAAGGGCAAGGCCCGCATCCGCACCCAGATTTCCGCCGCCCACTCGTGCGAAGACCTCGAAATGGCGATCAAGGCTTTCGGCCAAGTGAAGGCGGAATTGGGAGTGTAGTGGACACCGTTGAATGAACGGGCGCAGCTTTCAGTCTGACCTTAACGTGTTTACCCTTATGAAAATGTCGTTTTTTCAGAGATCTGCCGCCATTTGCGCGGCTTGTTTTTTGAGTGTCGCCGCGACGGCTGCGCCCAAGAAGTTGCTGGTCGTGACAGCGACACAAGGTTTCCGACACAGTTCCATCCCGCTCGCCGAAAAGGTTCTCGCCGGATTGGGCGAGGAAACCGGTCTTTTCACCGTTGACTACGCGCGCGGAGGCGCGGATGGGAAAGGCAGCGCTGACCTGAACGAGAAGCTCTCACCCGATTCTCTCAAGAATTATGACGGAGTCATTTTCGCCAATACCACCGGCGATCTCCCGCTTCCGGATCGTGATGCCTTCATCGCCTGGGTCAAATCGGGCAAGGCCTTTATCGGGACGCATTCCGCGAGCGATACTTTTCACGGATACCCGCTCTATATCGAAATGCTCGGCGGCGAGTTTCTCACGCATCATGCGCAAGCCGGGGTCGAATGCATCAATATGGACCGGAACAGCCCGGCGACTCGTAATCTCGGCGCAAAATATTCCGTGTTCGACGAGATTTACCTGCTGAAGAATTTCCATCGCGACCAGGTTCACGGTCTGCTCACCCTCGATAAACATCCAAACACCGGCATTCCCGGTGATTATCCGATCGCCTGGTGCAAGCAATTCGGCGAAGGCAAGGTCTTCTACACCTCGCTCGGCCACCGCGAAGATGTCTGGCTCAGCGACAGTTATCAGAAACATCTTCTCGGCGGGATTGAATGGGCCCTCGGAATTCAGCGTGGCCAGGCCGAACCGCAAAACACCAAAGCGCGCTTGAGCAAGGCCGAGTTCGACGATGGCTTTAAGATTCTTTTCGACGGCACCGATCTGAACGGCTGGAAATTGCGCCATGCCGACGGAACCAATAGCTGGAGCGTGCAAAACGGAATGTTGGTGAATGTTCCCGAACCGCACGGAAATGATTTGGTGAGCGAAGAAAACTTCCGCGATTTCGTTGTCCGTTACGACTATATGGTCCCGACGAACTCGAACAGCGGCCTTTATCTTCGCGGCCGATACGAGATCCAGATTCTTGAGGACAGCCAGCGGAAGAAGCCGGACGTGGGCGGCAACGGCGCGATTTATCATGTGGCGGCCCCGACCGAGTTTGTGACGCGCCCGTCAGGGCAATGGCAAACCGCGCAAGCAACGATCAAAGGAAATAAAATTTCATTGATCCTCAACGGCGTCAAAGTTCACGACAATTTCGAGGTAACTCAGGCGACCGGCGGGGCGCTTGATTCAAACCTCGATCAAGCCGGTCCGATTATGCTGCAAGGTGACCACGGCGCGATCGCGTTCCGAAACATTCGAATCAAAGCACTGGAATAGGGCGGGTAACTACCAGAACTGCCAGCCCCCTTTATAGACAACCCACGCACCCAACAGAAGGTTCGAGATGGCATGTGCGGTCATCGCATCGCCGAGATGCCCGCGCCGCAAAACAAGCCACTGGTAGGCAAAGCCGCAGAGAATACCCGCGAGCCATTCGCGATGGGAAAGCCCGAAAACACATGACGTGACGAGAAGGCTGACCGGGTGAAAGCGTCGCAGTGGGATCTGCTCAAAGTTCGGATCAATAATATATCGATAAACGAAAGACCGGTAGAACATCTCTTCGAGGGGCGGCACGACCAGGGTGGCGCCAAGGATCCGCGTCACAATAAAGAACCACGCCATAGGGCTGCCGTTACCAAAATCAGCATTGGGGTTCCACGGCCTTTCTGGAATGCCCATCGATAGTTTTGGATAGAAAGGATCCAGCGCGATCCAGAACACGATCACTAGCACTCCAATGGCAACCGCTTCCAGGCTGATCGTCCAACGGAGTTCTGGAATCGAGGGGCGAACAGCCCAGATCAGGAACACGCCAACAATCGATTTAATGGCGTACAACCAATACTTCGATTCCTCGCCAAGTTTGCCCTGAAAAAAAGTGAAACTTGCAAAGATCAAAAAAGGGACCGCTCTCGCCGCAAGAGGAGATCCGCGCAGTTTCTTTAGCAATTCGTTCAAGGTGCCGATAGAGACGCAACGAGTCTCCATTTATTAGAGGCATTAAACCAGAGACTTGTTGCGGCGTCTCCAGGAATTTTATTTTACGGAGTAACCCCTCGGTCCCGGATCATTTTTCGATTGGTAGCCGCTCAGTTTGGTGGCGCGAGGCTCTGCCGAGCCCCGTCACCGTCGAGCCATACTGCAAGAAAAGCTCGGCGCGACCCCAGCGTAATCGCTCAGTCAGGGAGCCCGCCAGTCCCGGGCGCTGCAACTTTCATTCCGCGAAAGCATCCAATAACGACGAAGTTGCGCCGGATGCAAGCTACGGCGAAAAAAAGGTCGATTTAGCAAGAGCGACGACCTTCGGCGACGGCTCGCCGAGCCCGGTCAAATCACGGCACATGCAGCGTTTTCTTGCTGCCATTATATTCGATATCCGCGGAGGTGCGTTGGATCGCGACAACCTTCGCGCCATCCACAAGGTCGCCGGCTCGAACCGTCTTGCCGTTGATCACCACGGTGGGTCCTTTCAAACGGTAGTAAATCGCCTGCAGCTTATACGTCGGAGTCTCAATGGCCTTTGCTGGAGCGCTCGCTTCATGAAGTCGGTCCGCCGATGTTTCGGTCGGTTGAGCCGCGACGGCAATCACGGGAGTTGAAGCGGTTTTTGGTTCAATCTTTGCGGGAGCCGAAGCAACCATTTTGTCCGCCTCGGCTTCGCCTTCGACATTTCGCTGTTGCACCTTTTCCAGCGTCTCGGCTGCGCGTTCGATTGGATTGCGTGGTGCGGCGGGCGCGCCGGTCACAGGCGGTTGGCCGTTCCCGGCTATTCGCGGTTGAGTCGATGCGGTTGTTTCGTTGGCGGCGGCCGTTTTCGATTCCGGCGGAGTCCCCTTGGCCTTCAGCCAAAGACCGCCCGCGATCAGAAGCGCCCCAATCCCGACGATGCAGAGCACCAGCGGGAGAACAGAAGATGGCTTTTCCTCTCGAAACACCGGCTGCAGCGCCGGGGTGGATTCTCCATTCGGGCTGGTATTTTGCGAGTTCAGCCTCGAGACCGTGGCCCGCTTCAAAGCATCATTGATTAGGCTCATACGCCGACGTTTCCTTCCAATTCATCAACGGCCAGTCCGACCATTCGATAATCGATCGTCTCTTTATGCTGCACGTACCCGGCAAGGCAACACTTATCGCAAAGTGCGTTCACGATTCGCGGTACGCCTTCGCTATATCGGTGAATCCGCCACAGGGCCGGACCAGTAAAGTAGGGCGGCCCTTTCGATCCGGCGACCGCGAGGCGATGTTGAATGTATGGCCCAAGTTCATTGTACTGCAGCGGCCTCAAATGATAGCGCACCGTGATCCGCTGCCGCAAATTCCGGAGCCGGGGATTCTTCAGCCGGTCCCGCAGCTCCGGCTGGCCCATCAGCACGATCTGCAGGAGCTTCCGATCGTACGTCTCCAAATTGGAAAGAAGGCGAACCTGTTCCAGCAGTTCGTCCGTCAAGTCCTGTGCCTCGTCGATGATCAAAACCGCATCCTTCTTTTTGTCGATCAGGCTGAGGAGGAATTCATTCAGCATCGCGACAGTCTCCAGCCGGTCCAAATCGAGCCCTCTCACATTAATGCCAAACTCCATCGCCACCGATTTAACGAGCCCATCCGCGTCGAGCATTGGGTTCAGGATCAAGGCCGTTTCCCATCCAGGACCAAGCTGCTCCAGCATCGATCGGCAAATCGTCGTTTTGCCCGCGCCAACGTCACCCGTCAGCTGAATAAAGCCTTTTCGCTCGCGAATCCCGTAGAGGAGATGATTGAACGCCTCCCGGTGCTTCGGACTATAAAACAGAAAGCGCGGGTTCGGCGTTATATCGAAGGGCGCTTCGGCCAGGCCATAAAACTGATGGTACATCGCCTTACCTCCTCACAGCGTGCAACTCCCGGGCAGAAAATGCAGACCCCCAGGCAAAACAGCGGGCAAAATTTGCGCCTCGGACATCTGACAAATCATCGCTCGTTGCACCATAGCCACACCCATAAGGAGGGGATTCGGCGCACGCCGAATAGCCCCCGCAGCGTCCCGGCAGGCGATTGGGACGCGGCGACAAAGGAATCTCGGATTGTTTCATTGAGAGAAACAAGATCAAGAAACCTTGGAAGCAACAAACGTTCCAATCTCCGAGACGTTCTACCAGGGGCGTTCTCGTCAGGTTGCCTCAGACGAATTATTGGTTTGCGGGATAGCCTTTCCAATGATACGGTTTCGCTCTGCTTATGCCCATGCTTTTTCGCATTCAAATCGGGTTGGCTCTAATCTCTTTGAGCAGCATTCTGGCGGCGGACGTGCCACCTCTCCCATCGGATTTACCTGTGGCCGCTCCGGCGGCACCGACTCCATCGGTCCCTGTTCCGGCAGCGCCAAATACGATCAGGAGCCCGAGAATTTCCGTGGGCTCGCCCGCAACCACTTTTCCGGGCTTCAGCAACCATCTCCAAAGTATCGCGAATTTCCGGCCCAATACCTATCCGCAAACGCAGCTCGCCACTTTGGGCGACGATGTCATCTCCTGGGACGCCATTTCGAAGGAATACGC
>DASYTB010000401.1:0-2946 GCA_036002705.1 Verrucomicrobiia bacterium | reverse complement strand
CATCATCAATCGTTATGAGTGACTGGGAACTCCTCCAGAGCTGGGCGCGGGAACAGAGCGAAAGCGCGTTCGCGGCGCTGGTGCATCGACATGTGAATCTCGTTTACGGCTCGGCGTTGCGCCAGATGCGTGACGCGGAATTGGCGGGCGACGCCACGCAAGCGATGTTCCTTCTACTCTCGCGAAAGGCGAAGACCCTGCGCCGGGAGGTCATTCTCTCAGGATGGTTGTTTCGCGCGACCTCCCAGACTGATCGTCCGCCCCGACCCGCCGCTCCTCCCTCTCCTTTCCGCCAGCCTTATGACACTTCATTCCGCAAGAGGTTATTCGAACAAGAAATCTATGATCGATCCGTGAACCGGGTACCGCCTGGACGTTTCCGCGGACGGTTCCTTCCGCGTGGAGGATGTTGCGCCCGGATCATATATCCTGAATCTGGCGGCCGCCGCCCCAAAGAATTCGACCCGACAAGACCGCGAGAACTTTATTCGCAACACCCGCGGGAAGTTGAGTGTTCCGGTCACAGTCCCTGAAGGCGATATCGCGCAACCGCTGGACCTTGGCACGTTGACGATCCGGGTGGAATGAAAGCAGAGGAAAAGGATCGAATCAATCTGTAACTTCCACCCCATCTGCTCACCAACCAACGCCGGCCCTTTCCAATCTTATCGCCTTCGGCGCGAGTTGCACATTATCGGACGCGATCAGAGCAGAAACAATGCGTCGTTGCCGGACAGCATGATGTCTGTATAGCCACGGATTTCCAAAGCGCAAGCGTCTTGGCAAACAATGCCTGGAGGGGTAATTTCAACGGGTGGACAAAGTCGCGACAAAGCACCGATTGAGCGAAGAGCCTGAGCCACTAATTCGAGACAGGCAGGAGGCTTTGTGCACCTTTGAGGAAATTCTCCGCCGGGGCCGCTCTTTCTATCCAGATCATGGAACTGCAGAAGGATATCCGCAAGTTTACCGAATTATTGGTCTCTCACAAAGTTGAGTTCATCCTGGTGGGCGGTTACGCGTTGGCTTTTCATGGGGCTCCGCGATTCACCGAAGATATCGACTTTCTCCTCCGAATCTCCCCGGAGAACGCCGCCCGCGTCGAGGCCGTTCTGGGTGCATTCGGCTTCGGTGATGTGGGAATCACGCGCCGTGATTTCCTGGAAGCGGAGCAAGTTATCCAACTGGGCCGCGCGGAAGACGGTTGATTTTGGAGGATTGCAACTGGGAGTTTTGTCGCGTGAACTTCTCATTCAAAACAAACGAGCGAGCAGACGCCCGCAGGATTTGGCGGACGTGGCCCGCCTCGAACGCGGCTAGCGCGGGGTGCTGGATTGCTCCGTAAGCTTATGAAAGTAATGGCCCTGCTGATCGGAATTTCGCGCGCTCTGACACAGAAATCGAAAGCCTATCCTTTGGCCGTTTTAGCCGCGGCCGTCGCACTCATTCCAAGCACAGCCGCGGCGGGAGTAACGACCGCCGCGGCGAAACCAAAGATTACCAACATCGATCCGCCCGAAAAAGGGTTCTTCTCCAAACAACTCGACTTCCATGGCATTCCTATCAAGGCGCACCAGATTGTGGCGGACGAAGCGCTTTATGCCGCTTACGACCGGCTTTCGCTCTTATTCACCCACCTGCTCGCCAGGCAACCGATGGTCCTTTCCAATCTCATCGCTTCGGGTGCGGAGTTGCACATCATCGGACGCGATCAGGTCACGACGGATCTTCCCGAATGGCGGCATGACAAAGGCAAACCTATCCCCATGTACAACGGCTTGACGCGTGATCAACGTACGCGCGGCATGGGCGGCCTGCTCACCAGTTGCGGCGAGGAAAACCTGCTCGGGTTGGAGCAGGACCGGTATCGCGGACGCGACATTTGCCTGCACGAGTTCTCGCATAACGTTTTGAACCACGGCTGCCCGCCCGAAATCAAAGCTCTCTTTGCCGCGCAGCGTACCAATTCGCTGGCCGAAGGATTGTGGCAAAAGTCATACGCCGGATCAAATGTCGATGAATTCTTCGCCGAACTGACCATGTGGTATTTCGAGACCCATGGCGATCTCCACATGACCGGTGTGAAACCCGAGAACGGTCGCGAGGGACTAAAGAAATACGATCCGGAAGCTTTCAAAATCATGGATGATCTCTATAGCGGCCGGATCGATATCAGGGAAGTCGCTCCGCGCCGCCGTTCAGACGCATCGCCAGTGACGCCATCAACCGCCTTATTGGATCGTTGTCACTTGGCGCCTTTTTCGGCTAAAGGAATCGGGCCTCGTACCGCTTCGTTGCCTTGGTTGACGTCGTCATTTCCGTCATCCCGTGCCGATTGCTTTGCAAGTTTTGAATGTGCTAAAACGCCGAAGCGATCGGTATTCTTCGACAGCTCTAACGGCGTTTGCTAATAGGACCTGTTTACTTTGTCGGCTTTGAAACTTTCTTTGATGATCCTTTGATGATCTGCTTGCGATCGTTGTACGATCTTATAACCTGCACCAGTCTTGTTCCGGGGGGCCTTATGAATTTTACTGTTTTCTCGATGTTGTCTGCTGCGGCCCTGATGCCTGCCGCAGGATACGGACAGGTTAATGAGATAGCGGCTGCCTTCACGAGCCCTTTCGAGGATCGCGTCTCCCTCGCACCGAGTTCATGGGGAACGCCGCGGCCGGTTTTCCACTCTGGCGCCACGCTCGCGGCCAATAACAATTGCACTTTCAGCGCGACGCAGTCCGCCAATCTCGGGAGCAGCGGGACGCATTCAGATGCATCCGACACCTTCGGAGTTATCGAACCACCCATCGGAAGCGGATCGGCGGCGAGCATCACCATCACCTTTGGCGTCCCCATCGTGGCGTTTGGCGGTCTCTGGGGTGCCGTCACGACGGGCGGCAGCCCAGGGGCCGCGCAAATCACTGTCCAATTCTTTGATGCGGCCAATAC
>DASYTB010000400.1:0-3659 GCA_036002705.1 Verrucomicrobiia bacterium | reverse complement strand
TTCGAGTTTAGCGATACGTTGCCGACAGAATCCACGGTGACGGAAACCGCTTTAGGGGGAGGCTCGCGGATGCTTTTGGATGCCCGCGGGAGATCAAGTTTTGCGTCATTCGCAATCGGTGCGGTGGTAATAATAAAGATGACCAACAACACGAAGCCGAGGTCAAGTAGTGGAGTGATATTGATTTCGCTCAACGACCGATGAGGAGAATTGGAACATTTTCTCCTCATGGTATTCGGTCGATAAGCGCGGCTTGAATCGCCGCCCGGACTCCTTCGGCCAACGCGTGATCCTCGACGAAGTTTTGTTCAATCTGAGTCGCGAACTTGATCCCAAAACTGTCCAGTTCCTGGGTAAAGGCGCGAATGCGAGTGACCATGAAGTTGTAGGCGAACATGGCAGGAATCGCGACCATCAGCCCGGCGACCGTCGCGATCAACGCTCCGGCGACGCCGGGAGCCATCGCGGTGAGGCTTGCGGCGTTGGCGCGCGCAATTCCGGCAAAGGTTTCCATGACTCCCCAAACAGTTCCAAGCAAACCGATGAAAGGACCGCCCGCAACAGCGGTCGAAAGAACGATCATGCCCTTTTCGAGCGCCAGCGTCTCCGAAATGGCCGCTTCTTCGATGGCGACCCGGACCGCTTCAAAAGCAATCGGGCTGATCTTGCCGGCAGGCAGAGGGCTTGCTTTGCTTTGCGCGTCCAATTCGGCAAGGGCCGCCTTGTAAAGCTCGTAAACCGGAGCTCCCTCAAAGCGCTTGCCTGAACTCTCCAACTCATGCGGCGAGCGGGTCTTGCCGAAAGCCCCAAAGAACTTCGCGCTTGCGCGCGCGGCCCGGCCAAGCTGAAAGAGCTTGCTGATGATGACGGACCAGCTGAAGAGAGAGATCAGGACAAGCGCGCCGATGGTGATCTTTCCCTCGGTGGTCGCTTTATCGAAAGCAAATTGCAGCGCGCCAGCGGCGAACACCGGTTTTGTTTCGAACAACAAAATCATTTCTTAGGTTGTGGTAAAATAACGGTAACGCGGCCGATGGACCGGGCGAGTTTTGGGGCGGCTGTTCCGCGATGTTTTCGGGCTTCTGCTTCTTCCTCATTTTCATTAGCCATTGAAATCAGTTTTTCTGATTGGTCCTTTGGCAGCGTCTGGCTTGTGGCATTCGCGGCGACGCCGGGCGTGAAGCCTACCCGATCGGAAGCGAGCGAACCGCTGGTCGTCACATTTTGCGAAAGCAGGGAAGCATCGATGGCGGAGCCGCTCGCATTGACGCTTCCGATTCCAATAATAGACCCGGAAATTAGCCCGTCAGAATTGATAGTCACATTCCGATCCGCTAACCCAACAACGTTCACGTTCCTCCCGGCATTGATATCGAGATCAGTGCGTGCTACCGCGACTCCCTCGATTTGGCCGGTTGCTTCCAAACGAACGGCGCTGCCAATCACGCCTGAACCGGTGGCGTCGATGTTCCCGAGGTGTAAAATGGTGTCGTCCTCTGCACGAGTGCCCGCGTGCAAGGTCACTGTTCCCAAGCCGGCCCCGAGTCCATTCAGAGGGATTTGGACGACTCCTCCCGAACCCGTGCGGATGTCGCCACGAGGGGTTTCAACCAGAATGTCACCGACACGATTGTGCGAAGCAGGAAATTCCGACTCTAGCGGGGGCGGAAAGGTTGTCGCGAGAATTCCGCTACCAGGAATCGTTGGAGTGTAACTGAGAATGGAGCGTCTGACAGGATCGACATAGATTTTTTCTACTGGAACCGAACCGAGACCGCCCGTTCCGGCGTCAACATTTCCTTCGAAGGACCTCACGGTCACATTACCGCCGTCGTAGGCGGCGATCCGGGAGCCATTGATATTGATATCCTGCTGGGCAATCAAGGTTACGTCACTTCGGTCCGAAGTAAAAATACCACGCGCGACGGTATTGTCGGGGATGAAGTTTTTGGAGCCGACTGTGACCGAACCCTCGCTCTCGACGGAGATATTTCCACCGTTGATCGAGGAAATTGTCGTCGAGAACATGTCGAGGTTGCCCGCCAGCGTTAGGTTAATATCTGCTCCGTGCTGAAAGTACTTCGCCAAAGCCGGGTTTTCGCGCGGTCCTTGCGAGACGATTCCCAAGGTCGAGCCGAGTTCCAGGTTGCGCGCGGTGAGATCAAATTTGCCGCCGCCTCCCAGAAGATAGCCCGTGGCGGGGTTGGCCGGCACATCCTGACTCTCCGTAAATAGTTGCTCTAAGGAAATTGGCGAGGCGAACGGAACTATTTCAGTTACGGGATTATGATGAGCATCGAGAAGCGGTTGTCCGAATTGATCGAAGACGATGACGCGCAGACTTAATAACGTCTCCAATTGCTGGCTATTCATGCGTCCCTGAAACGTGAGGGTTTTCGCGGAAGTGTTATAGGTGAATTGATTGGGCAAATTCGCGAGCAACGAGGCCAAGGGATCGAACAAACGGTCAAATAAAGAGAAATCGGGGGCGGTGGACAAAGATACGGTCGTAAATTCCGTGCGATTGAGAATGTCGCCCTGAACGTGAATGGACGTGACATCGGAATCGCGCAGGTTTTGGCCGTCAAAACGGCTGTTGATCATGTTTCCGCCCACCGTAATCTGCGCGGATTTCGGCGCACCAATTAGCACCTCGGTCATGTCGCCACTGATGTCCATTTTCACCGGTTCCGAGTCGTTCCAATGAAGCGGTGTGCTCGCGTGGTCGGTCAATCCGAAGTCTCCGCTCGTTCGATACTGGGTTCTGCCGCTGTCTGACATGATAAGCTGCGCCAGATTGGCCGGGCTGCTGCTGCGCAATGAGCCACCGACGGTGGTCGTCAAGTGAAGGGCGCCTACAGGAGATGGAAATAATGTCACATCGCTTCCCAATGAGATTCCATCCGATCCCGCTGAGATTTCGAGGCGGCCTGGATAAATGGGTGGAATGCCGCGCTCGAAATTGTCGTCATTACGGGGCAAGGCGCTGCCGGTAAGCTGAACTCCTTTGGCCGCGTGCAAAGTAGTAAATGCGTCTGCGGAATAGTCGAAAAGATGTCGCGTCGGAGCAGTTCCGAATCCGAGATTGTTGAAAATACCGTTTGGATTTCGAACTTCCTGAAGTGTGATGCTGTCGCCAGCATCGACAAGCCATCCGCCACTGACGAGGCTCAGCGCGAGCTGGCGGGAGGAGGTTCCGGCGTCACGGCCGGCGGAAATTGTTCCGTCACCGTTGCGCACGACAAAATGTCCCGTGACATCGCGACCTGCATTCAGAACGACATCTCCACTCGCCTCCCCAAAAGCGCCGCTTCCGGCGTCTGTTGGAACGCCGGCGGAAGGGGGCAAGTAGCTAACAATATCGAGACCGGCTGAGATTTTAACATTGCCCCCGTTCGCGGTGCTTATCCCGCCAAGGTCGGGATCGACAAGATAACCATCCGGGCGAAAGCTAAACCCATTGGCGCGCGTGCCGGTGTTCACGCTTCCTGCACGCGCCTCGACGTCGATATTGCCGCCTTGCAGCGTACGGATGAAACCGGCTGCGACGGTGACATTATTACCCGCGACCAGATGTATCTCGCCGTTTTGAGATTCAAGCGATGCGGTCCCATTCAAAAGAATATTGCCCGTTCCTGAGCGAACGAGATCCGGCGAGG
>DASYTB010000399.1:0-1838 GCA_036002705.1 Verrucomicrobiia bacterium | reverse complement strand
AACGGCACCACTTGCCGCGTCGCTCCCGCCGGCGACACCCACTACAAACCATGCAACTGGTTCGACCATTCTGCTGGTGGATGACGATCCCGCCGTTTTGGAAGGATTGCGCCGGGTCCTCTGTTCGGAAGGCTGGAATATCATTGCGACCAGCAGCGGCGAGGGCGCACTCGAATACCTGCAGTCGCACCAGCCGGACTTGATGATCACCGACCTGTCGATGGCGGAGATCACCGGGTGGGATCTCCTCTTTCATGAAAAGCTCCAGCGGCCAAATCTGCCGGTATTCGTTATTACGGCGTTACCTGTCGCCACCGTTGGCGGAGCCGACAGCTTTGCCCACGAGTTTTTCCAAAAGCCCCTTGATCTCGACGCGCTCATCGTCGCGGTCCGACGTTATATCGGAACCCCGGGCGATATCGCCTCGGTGGACGGTTGATCCTCGCGCAGTAAAAGGAAGAAACGGCGCGCCAAGTAGCAAACGGCGTGAACTCCCGGCTGGAGACAGTTTGACGAAATCCCCGGGCACGAGGCCCTTCTGTCCTGTGCCTTCCTTCCAACTCCGCGTTCTCCGTGTCGAAACGATTGCTGTCCGTATATAAAAACGGTTTCACCCCATAAGCTCCAATTCAACAGATGCCTGGCCTTCGCGTCCTTTGCGTCCTTCGCGTTAAAATTCCGGAGCGTTTACACCAAGATCGCAAAGAGAGCAAAGCAGGCACAAACCACGACCCAGACAACAAACCTCCCCGGATTTTCCTTTGCCGTTGTCCGCGAGCGTGACTTCGATTGCTCTCATCTCAAAACCCGTTCCCTCATGAAATCCACTGTTTTCCTGATCGTTTTCGTTGCCTTTGCCACCGTCGTTTTCGCCGAGACGCCTGACGCCGGCAAACCGGTGGAAAAATTAAAATCAGCCGTCTACGACTGGACGAAACTTGAAGTCATTCCGACGCCGACCGGTGTGCGGCGCATGTTGTTCGATGGCCCCACTGCCACGCTCGACAAAATTCATTGCCACATTACGACGCTCAATCCCGGTACCGACAGCGGCAAGCCGCGCAAGCATTTGCAGGAAGAAGTCATCATCGTCAAAGAAGGCGTCGTGGAAGCGAGCATCGACGGCCAGACGCAGACCGTCGGACCCGGCTCCGTGTTTTTCATGGCCGCCAACGCCGTCACCGCCCTGCGCAACGCCGGAAACACTCCCGCGACGTACATCGTCATCTATTACTACGCAAGCCTCAGCCCAAAATCCTGACCCAGCGCTATGGCTCCATTCAATTCACACGGGCCAGCGCCTGCGGTGCATGGTATCTCCCGCTTCGCGCTCCGTTTGCACTTCGCATAGTTCTGCAACGCGCCGGCGGATTTTGTGGGCGGGGTGGCCTCACGCCGCTGATTTTAGATTGCGTAGTGCGTGCCTCGCGGGGTGAGGGCACCCCGCCCACACCAACCTACCCAGGCCGGAGCAAGCTTCGGGGTATTGAATCCACCGGGAATAAAAACGGGGTTCAACCCAGAAAAATCGCCGCGCCGCCAGAAATCCGGCCTTCGTTACCTTGGCGTTCTTCGTGTGAAATGATTCCGGAGATTTTGCTCGAATCAATCCGGAGGTTTTACACCAAGATCGCAAAGGGAGCAAAGTTCGGAGAAATCGCAGCGGGGTCGTCCCTCGACCGGCTCGGGACCTTTGAGCTTGCCGAAACGGCTGCGGCTCCAAAGCGTCCAACCGGCTCAGGGAAGAAATTTGTGGCGCAAAGGACAGCTTCGATCCCCGTTCGCCTTTCCAGCAGGTTTATTAAATGACGAAGTCAGAACATGCCTCTCAGCGATGT
>DASYTB010000398.1:0-5772 GCA_036002705.1 Verrucomicrobiia bacterium | reverse complement strand
GGAACCTGCTCTTCGCGAGATCTGGCCCGGAATTTCCGATCTGAACGAAAACGCCCTCACCATTCTGGAATAGTTGCCCGCTCTTTCCATGAGCACCCCTCTCTCGGCGTAATTCTACGCTGTCTTACCTCCCTCTTCCTTCTTACTCGGGCTACGTGGCCCCCATCCAATAAGATCCTTTGGAGAGTGTCTTATCTCCCTGCTCCGAGGTTCACGATTACGAATCGAAGCAACTTAGGCCGTAATTGGTTTTGCGCCAGTGAGCCCGGGTGATGCGGCCGCGGCCGGCCGCGGAGCGGAGGGCGATTTGAAGCTCTTCCAATAACGGAGCGGCATTAAGGCGATCCCGATTAAAACTAATTGGCTGAAATCAAACGCCATAAGCCATTTGAACGCTTGATCCATCCAACCGTATGAGTGGAGTCCTACGCCGAGCATGTTCACGCCGAACCAGGAAAAGGCGGTGACGATATTGCCGAAAATACAGAGGGCCATGAGGCCGCGTTCGCGAACCAGCCCGCCCCAGCGGGCGTGAAGGATGAGCGCACACCAGATGACAATGATCAGCGCGCCGTTTTCTTTCGGGTCCCACCCCCAAAAGCGGCCCCAGGATTGATCGGCCCAGATCCCGCCTAGGATCGTGCCGACGAAGCTGAACAGGGTCGCAAAACAAACAATACCGTAAACCATCCGGCTGAGCGCCTTGGCCGCCCCCGGCAGAAGCGTCGTGGTGAAAAATCCGCGCACGATGTAGAGCATCGCGAGGAAACCGGCAACGAACATCGAGGAATAACCGAGCGTGATGACGACGACGTGCGTGGCGAGCCAGATGTTCGTATCAAGCACCGCCTGGAGCATCTCCATCGTGTCGCCGGAAAGCGAAAGATTGTGCGCGATGATGAGGGTGACGACACCGACGGCAGCGGCGGTTACACCGCCAATCCCATCCTTCCAGATGCGTTCCAGAATAATGCCGAGAATGCCCGCGCCCCAGCCCACGAAAATCGCGGAGCTATAAAGATTCGTGACGGGCGGACGTCCGGCGATATACATCCGGAAAATCAGGCCCGACGTGTGAAGGACGATTCCGAGCAGCAGCAGATAAAACGCCGTGCGGCGCGTCCAAGGCGACCAGTTGATCCAAAATGCGCAGCCAAAAAGGAACGCGAGCAAATAAATGGAAATGCTCTTGATGAATGGCTCGTAGGCATTGAAAAAGTCTTCCTTGGCCGTCTTGCGCATTTCGGAAGCGAAAGGACCGGAGAGCCAATTTCGGTATTCGGTGACCGCGGAATTAAAATCCTCGCTCTTGTTGTCACCGTAAGCGTCGGCCATTTTCGCGTAAGCCCACACGGCCGGGCTGATCTGCGCGGAGCGAATCGACGCCATCAAACTCGCACCGATGTTCAGCCAGTGATCGCGTTTGGCTGGGTCGTCCGGCGGGATGATCAACGGATAAGCGGCTTGTTCCAGAACCTGATAGCGGTGAAAGAACCGGGCCACAGCTTGCACAGACCCATTTTCCACGTCGGGTTGCATCTCGCCGTTCATCTGCATTTTTTGCAAGGCGGCCAGGCCGGGTGCGAGGCTTTGTTGAAACACTTGAAGTTCTTCCGTGAAGCTGGAGACGTTCTGCGGCCGGAGGCTGTTCTCAAGCTGGAAATAGAGACCCAGTTGGGTATTCAGCCTGAGAATACCCCTCTGGAATGCGGTCAATTGCTTCTCCTCGACCTCTTTTCGCTGCAACTTCTCATTCAGCGGGTCCGCTTGCTTCTTTACTTCCGCCCAGCCCTCTTTCAACTCGGCAAAGGAGAAGTACTTCCGGTTTTCGGGAAGCTTCAGATCATTCAGCACCTCAAGATTATCAATGCGGAAGACATAACGTTTTTCCGCGTCCTCCGGGCGAGTCATGACTTCAAGCAGCCACTCGATGGCCGGCATTTGCTTCGCCTTGGAAAGTTCGAGAAAACCGAGTTCCTCCTGCGGACGGTCCGCCACAATGACCCGTGACTTGCCGCGCAGCATCAGGAGCGCATTGCGCGCGACCGAATCGAAAGGCTGGATGCGGCCGCCGAGCAAAACGGGTATTTTAGCGAACTCATCGATCTGGAACGCGCTTTTGCTCTTTTCGGTCTTCATGCCGCTGATCACCCAAAGCGCCATGATGATGGTCACGGCCCATGGGAACCACCGTTGCCAGGATTTTTCCGGCGGCTTGCTGGCCGAATTCTTGCGATCCTTCGTTTTGTTCATGGGCTCTTCTTTCAATGTGCGGCCTGCCGGGAAACCGGCGATACGGCAGGCTGGAAGCCCGCGCTACCCGCGCTTCTTTTTCTGGCGAATTTGATTAAATGCGACATAAACTGAATGACGAGGCCCGCGCCGACCAGAGCGCAGGCAATGTACGGAGTAAGCCAGCTTGGATTACGCACGACCTGCAAAACGGTGCCAGCGTCGTTCGGGAGAAAGCTGCCCTGATAGTAGGTTTCACCCCAGTAACGAAGCGGATTGTTCATGTAAATCAGCACTTCGCGATTTTCGCCGGTTTCCGGTCGGAGCAGCTTGATGCGACTGGAGAAATTCTTGGCGATCTCCGTCCCCATATACCGATCATGCGCGAAATGCATGAGTTGCATCGTAAACGGCTTGTAATAACGGATCGGACGCATGAAAAGCTGGTACTCATGCCCTTTATATTTGAAGCTCGGAGGCGCCACGAGATTCGGGGCGAATCTCGATTCGAAACTCGTCGCGATATCGGAGACCAATTGGTCTTCGGAGAGCCAATTCGAAACGGTGAACGGGCCGAAATTCCCGGAATCCGTTTCGATCGTCACGCTTGCGGCGGGAATATTCCGGGCGTTCATAGAGGTCCGAAGCGCCTCTTGTTTGAATAGAAGTTTGCTGCCCGCAAGTTCCGGGATGGAATGGTCGTAAAAGGAATCGACTTTAATCTTGAAGGGAAGCGATTTGGCCGCCACTTCCTTTCTGTGCTGAAGGATCGGTTGCGGGATCGCCACCACCAGATCAGTTTGCGGATCCGTCTTATCGATCACGGCCAGTTCACTCATGCGCCCGCTTTCCGAGTAGTTCCTGCTGCCGCCTTCTTCAATGGTCATGAAGCTTTCGACCTGAAAGAGCTGAGTGACGAGCTGTCCGACGAGCAGCAGGATCAAGCCGGCGTGGATCACAAAAATACCGATTTTTTTTCGGCTCAATTCAAAGCGTTTGATATGAGCAGCGATGAGGTTGATCAGGAGCACTCCGCCGATCAGATAACCCCCGGGGTAAACAGGGATTTTGAAATTGCTGCCCGCTGGCCCCCACCAGATCAAATAGCTGTTAAAGAACTGGTCCTGAACGACGTAGAGGCCGAGCTTGACCTGGGCGAGCGTGCCGATAAACACCAGGCCCAAGGCGAGGGCAAGGCATGCCACCGTCAATCGCAAGGACGTAAAAAAGTTCAGAATGTTGCTCACAAGCTAATGGCCTAATATGCGCCCGCGACGAACTGCTGGAAAGTGCTCTTTTCTTTTTCAACAACGGCTTCGTCTCCCAGCAATTTATAGAACCAGGTCTCATTCTCGCGCGGGACGGCGATGGCGACCAATCGGGCTGGCTTTCCTGAGCGGGCATTCACCCCCTTGATATCAACCTCATACGCGTCTTTTTTCCCACCGATCTCGACCATTTGCGCCGCGTTGCCCAATTCCTGCTCGCTCACGGCCGGCAGACCCAATTGACCACGCCAGCGATTCACGTTCGCCAGCATGCCACCCACGTCTCCGGGAAACTTGCTGATCGAGACGTCCGCGGCACCGTTCTCGCCCGTCACCGCATAAAGCGCCGTGATCATCGGCCCAGGCGCTTTTTCCTGCCAATTCGCGGGCACTTTCCATTTCGGAGCGTCAGCGCCGGGCGGCAGCTTTTTTGTATTGGTACTAATCGGGCGTTCGGCGGCGGCGACCATCTGGGGAGAGGCATCTTCGAAAGAGAGGGATTTAAGGAAGGAAACGAAAACCGGTTTTTGTTCGGCCACCAACGCGTCGTCCCCGATCATTTTGATGAACCAAAGGATATTTCCGCGATCCGCGATAGCGCCGAGGAGCCGGGTTTTGAGTTTCTCCCCGGTTTTCGGGGCAGCCGCGGCCATGTCAAAGAGCCGGCCCTTCACGCCATCGACATCCACCGATTCAGATTGCTCGGTCATCTGCTGCGAAGTGAGAGCCTCCAGCCCGAGACTTTCGCGCCACATATTGACGCTCTCCAACTCCTTTTGGCCCGCGCCCGGCAAAGGAATGATTGTTACCTGGCCGGTCTGGCCATCCTTGCCCGTAATCTGAAACGCTGCTGAGCGCATTTCGCCAGCGGGCTGTTCGACCCATCCTTTGGGCAGTTCCCAGTGCAGGCGCGGCAACGCGGGGCGAGTCTCCTCGCGCGACGCGGCCGACATGATCGGCGGTTTGGCCGAGCTATCCTCTTTGGCGACTTTGTAAGTCTGAATGTCCGAATCACTTCGCCCGCAGCCGGCAAAGAGAAGGAGAGTCCCCGCGAAAACGAAGGTAATGAAATACTTAGGCATAGCTTGATTCGTCATTGCGAAAAATTCCGGTCAGGAACGCATCGGCGGATTCCAGATTTTTCCCGCCGAGTCGCAAAATCGAAACCGAAAGATACGTTATAGACGTTAAGAATGCTCGTTTATTTTGTGTTTCGGCTTGCTGGATCGAAATGTCCCTTTCCGGGGCTGTAGCTCATCTTTTGTCCGTGTTGAAGCAGCGGTAAGCGTCCAGGCAAGGCGGTGAACCAGCTCTGCAAGCCGTGAGATCCTTCGCGATCTCAAAGGTTCTGTCGAGGCGGAAATCCTGTCAATGGACAAGACAGAAAGGAGTATTTCGGGGCATTTGAATGGGATTGACCGCGAGGACGCGTATTTTCTGGAGGAATCTCCAAGGGATTAGGCACGAGGACGCGATGATAATGACGGAGGAGGAGTTTGTTTATACATCGGCGGTATAGTGCAAACCGTTCAAGGTAAGAAGCTTCCGAAAAATTGAGACTTGGGCGTGAGGCAACAGCAGGGGCATGTCGGAGGATTTGCAAAATGACCCAACGCGGTTGACGCACTAAGCCGAGCTTCATCATCTGCGTGAAAATGCAACTTTTTGGCATACGAGTAGCTATGCGCAATTCCGATGCACGACCTGCCAGCGCAGCAAGCCATTATGCAAAACCCGAATGCTTCCGACCTTCCCCGGCCGGCAAGCAAAACGCCTCACGGCGTTCTTTCGCTGGAGGACCGATTTCGCCAATCCCTCGCGCCTGGCGCCACCTTTAAAAATCCGATTCTCCCCTCTCCTTCGGCGGACCCATGGGTGATTTTCCACGACGGCTATTACTACTACTGCGAAAGCCGTCACCAGGACACGCTTTGGATTCGCAAGGCGCGCACGATCCAGGATATTTCGCGCGACGAAGGGATGATGGTGTGGAGCGCCCCGGCGTTTGGCCCGAATTCAAAATCAGTTTGGGCGCCGGAACTGCATCTGATTGACGGTCGCTGGTACATTTATTACGCGGCGGACGACGGTCTAAATGAGAATCACCGGATGTGGGTGCTCGAGGGACTGACTTCCGATCCCACCGGGCCGTATCGTTCGCGTGGATGCCTGGAAACGGGTGGCTGGGCCATCGACGGAACGATCCTTTCCTTGGAAGGTCAGCTATATTTTATTTGGTCCGGTTGGCCGGGCAAAGAGAATGGCCAGCAGA
>DASYTB010000397.1:0-3304 GCA_036002705.1 Verrucomicrobiia bacterium | reverse complement strand
GGTGAAAGCACAATTGGCCACGGTGGAAGAAGTCGGAAAGCTTTCCGACAACGACATTCGGGTTTTGAACGAGAAATTGCGGGTCTGGCTGCAACTTTGAATGTGCGTCTTGTCCATCCCCGCATCTTCCTTCGTCACCAGGCCGAAGTCCGGATGCCAGCCATTCGATTCCAAGAGGAAAGCGCTCCGACCGAGCCACCAGAGGTGAAATTGGTTGGCCTTGGCGCGCGCGCGCTGGACGTCGGCAAGAATGTCTTCGTCCTGGTGAATTGGTTTGATCACGATTGGATCCCCAATTCTTTCCGCACGGCTCGGACGCCGAGGACCATATTGCGCAGTTTTTGTTTCGCGGCCCAGCGGGCGGTTTGGCTCAAGCCGCAATCCGGGGCGAAGGAGAGCCGTTCCGCCGGGACGAACTGAAGGCAAAGTTTCACACGATCCGAGACATCCCGGACGGTTTCGACGTAGTAACTCTTCACGTCGATAATACCCACGGCCACATCTTTGACCTCGGCAATGCGGCGGATGATCTCGATTTCGGCAAACTCGCGGCTGGCCATTTCGAGGTGGATCTCATCGACTTTAAAATCGAGAAAGGCCGGGAACATCGGCGCGTAACGACGCGGTCCGATGGCGCGGGCCTTGTAATTGCCGAAGCAAAGATGGGTGGAAAGATGGCAGCGGCCGGCAATCGATTGGACGGTTCGATTGAAGATATCGACAAAACGCTTCGGGTCTTCCTGGTGCGCGTAGCAACTCATGGACGGTTCATCCACCGTGATCTCCTTGCATCCGGCCTGGACGAGTGCCTCGAGTTCGGCGCGGACGATCGGCAAGAGCGCTTCGGTGAGGGCGTAACGGTCGCGATACTGCTCGTTTGGGATGAGCCGTCCGCTCAGCGTGTAGGGACCGGGAACGCTGGCTTTTAAGGTGAAGTCTTTGGGCGCGAGACGTTGCAGCCGGCGGAAGTCCGCGACGGCGCCGAGGCCGCGTGGCGCAGCAATCGTCCCGGTCACTTGGTGCTTGCCGCGCTGATCATGCGCGGGGGGACCGAAGCGGCGGGGCGACGCGCCCTCGAGTTCGATGCCTTCAAGAAAGCCGTAAAAGGACAAGTTGAAATCGAGCCGCGTCTGTTCGCCATCCGTGATCACGTCGAGCCCGGCACTGACTTGATCGTGAACCGCAGCGATGACGGCATCATCAACCAATTCCTGACGGTCCGCCTCACCGAAGGCATCCAAATGGTGAACGGCAAATTCGAGCCATCCCGGAAAGGGATAACTGCCGATAACGGTGGTGCGAAGGGGGTGCTCGGTCATAAGGGTGTGGGCGATTTCGTGGAACGCATGTCATCTCTATCGCTGTTTCGCTGTCTCGTTCTTTCCCTTCGAATGTGCATAGCATCTCCGTTGGCTTTCGCGCCGCTCGCCGCAGGGGCCTTACCCACGCGCAAAAGTTATGTCGCATTTTTTTCTGTTTGGGTCGAGCCGCAGTTTCGGGACGGGACCCCGAAACCAATAAGACGAGGGTGGAAGCGCCCAAAAAGCAAAAGGCGAGAAAAAGGGCCACTGAGCGAACGAAGGAAGTGAAATTAACTCAGAAAGCTTTGATTTTAGTGCTGTTACAGGAACGCGGCCGCAACCGTCAGGGAAAATACTAGTATAAAATCACATAGGATTACGAGGTTTCCGTTCGCTTCGAAAAAGTTCCACGCGTAGCGTTCGGCGGAATGGATTGCCGCTCCTCAGCTCAACATTTTCTCGTCGTTGAAGATAATGCCGACGATGCCCTCCTCATGCGCCGGGCCGTGAATTCCTCCACGCTCTGGACCTTGACCGTTTGCCGGACCCTGGCCGAAGCCAAGTGCTATTTGCTTGGCACCGGAGTTTACTCGAACCGGACAGTCTGTCCGTTTCCCCAGGCGATCCTCTGCGACCTGCACCTGAACGGCGAATCAGCGGATGACCTGCTCCGGTGGATGCGAGATAAGCCCGCGATCCTGGAGATTCCCTTCACGATTCTCTCTGGTTCTATTTCCCCTTCCGAGATGGCAACGGCGAACGAACTGGGCGCGCGCCACGTCTTAAGAAAACCCGCGAAATTTGACGATTTGAAGAGACTTCTGCTGCGATTGTCGCAAGAGTTGCCGACTCAAATGCCTCTTTCCGCTTGCGACGGACTATAGTCGCGCCAAGATCGAAAAGGTTGACTGAGAAATTCAGCGATAGTTTAGAGACGCTTATTCGCGCGCGTTACCCGATTATTTACATCGTTTCGCCGGAGGAGGGGCGAGTTCAGCAGTTGCTCGGCGCAATCGCGGAGCGGCGCGAGAAGATTCTCTACGAGTGGAGTTGCACGACGGGGATGCTGCCGAGCGGCGCGTCGATTCAACTGCAAAAAGGGCGAAATTCGCCCACGCGGGAGCCGCTGGCCGCGCTCGACCAGGTGATTGAACAAGTCGAACCAGCCATTTTCCTGTTTAAGGATTTTCATCCTTATCTGACAAAAGGTCACGAGGCGATTATCCGCAAATTGAAGGAGATCGCGCTTCACTTGAAGAACAGTTTCAAAACCATCGTGATTGTCTCGCCCGTTCTGGAAATGCCCATTGAGCTGGAGAAGGAGATCACGGTCCTGACCCTGCCGCTGCCTGGAATCAAGGAACTTTCGGAACTGCTCGAACGAATCACAGAAGAGGTGCGACGATTTCGCGAGATTCAAATCGATTTAGAAGGCGGGGGGCGTGATACGCTGCTGCAGGCGGCGCGCGGTCTGACCTTGAACGAAGCGGAAAATGTCTTCGCGCGAATCCTCGTGGAAAAAGAGCGGCTCAGCGCGAACGAAGTAGGCGCGGTTCTTGACGAGAAGCGCCAGATTGTACGCAAGAACGGTTTGCTCGAGTACTACGAGGCAGAGGAGAGTTTCGCCGAGGTCGGCGGATTGGATAATCTGAAACATTGGTTGAAGAAGCGCTCGAATGCGTTCAGCCTGGACGCGCGCCAGTTCGGATTGGCCCCGCCAAAAGGCGTTTTGCTGATCGGCGTGCAGGGATGCGGAAAAAGCCTCTGCGCGAAAGCCGTCTCGCGAATGTGGCAAGTGCCTTTGCTCCGTTTCGACGTTGGCCGAATGTTTGGAAGCTTCGTTGGCTCTTCTGAAGAGAATATCCGCCGGGCCATTCAAGTGGCCGAATCGGTGGCGCCGGCAATTCTTTGGGTGGACGAAATCGACAAGGCCTTTGCCGGAGCGCAAAGCTCGGCGGGAGACTCGGGAACGAGCGCGCGCGTGCTCGGCACGGTCCTGACAT
>DASYTB010000396.1:0-5297 GCA_036002705.1 Verrucomicrobiia bacterium | reverse complement strand
CAATGTTTTGGCTCTTCATCGGCTCGATACCATCGCGCCGCATGAAGTCGCGCTTCAAGGGCAGAAGCCGTTCGGCCTCGAAACGCCGCGCGCGAAGGTCGAGATCGAGAACCAGACCAATCGTTATTCTTTTGAAATCGGCGGCCCCGCGCCATTGACCAACAATGCTTATCTGCGTCTCCAGCCCTCGGGAGAAGTTATCCTGGCGGAGGGAAACATCCTGCAAAGTGTCCCACGCTCGACGAACGATTGGCGGAGCAAGGAGATTCTCGATCTTTCCAGCCTCACGTTTGATCATTTGCAAGTGCGAGTCAGCCAGCGTTTCTTCGAAATCGCAAAGAATCCGACTAACCACCTTTGGCAGATCATCAAGCCGATTCCAGCGCGGGCGGACCAGCAGCGAATCGCCGCTTTGCTCGAAAAATTGCGCGAAGCACAGGTCACGCAATTCGTGACGGATGCGCCGGGCGCGGATTTGGAGCGGTACGCGCTGCAGACGCCGGACCTGGAACTCGCGCTCCTTCAGGGAACCAACCGCGTCTTTTCGGCCGAATTCGGCGGTTCGCCCACGAATCAACCGGGGCAGGTTTATGCCCGGCTGCTCGGCGAAACGAACGTCGTCCTGGCGCCTCGCGAGTTCGTTGATTATTTGAAGCAGCCTTACAAGAATTTCCATGACCCGCGCCTGGTCAGGTTCAATGCGAAAGGGCTTGATCGAATTATGGTCCGTTCCATCGAAAGCTTCGCTCTCCAACGGCAGGAAAACGGGCAATGGATCGCCGATGAAAAGAAAATGTTACCCGTGGATCCCGAGATGCTGAGCGCGTTCGTCAGCACGGTCCTTTCGATGCAGATTGTTGATATCTCCAAGGAAGTTCCGAGCGACGCGGACCTGAAGGCGTTCGGGCTGATCACTCCGCTGGCCTCTTATTCGTTTTTCGAACGCCAGACCAACACCTCCGGCTTTCTCACGAATATTCTTTTCACGGACCTCTCTTTTGGAACCAATCTCGTTGACAAGATTTACGTGCGGCGTTCCGACGAAACCCCCGTTTACCTGACGCCGCTCGCCTCGATGCTTCAGTTGCCGCGCCAGGCTTTCGAATTGCGTGACCGGCGCATTTGGAGCTTTCCCGCGACGAACTTGCTGAAGCTAACGTTCAGCCTTGGCAGCGCAACGAATTCATTTGCGCGCGGTCCCGCCGGCTGGAGCGACGATCCCATCGCCAACGCTGCGAGAGAAGAAGCGGTTTTCCGCTTGAGCCAATTGCAGGCGCGATCCTGGGTCGCCAAGGGGAAAGAACGGCTGGGACCTTTCGCGATTAATGAGTCGTCACTCAAGCTGGAACTCGAAGTCAGCGAAAACGGCGGGAGCGCCAAGTACCGCGTCCATTTCGGGCGGAGCAGCCTTCGGCATGATATTTACGCCGCCGTCATTTTGCCTGGAGATACGGAGCCGATGATTATGGAGTTCCCCGGCGAAGTGTATAATCCGTTGGCGCAGGCCTTCCCTCTGCCGAAGCAGTAACCGGTTGCATGCCTGATGGTGAACAGAAAAAGAGGTCGGTGTGGCGCCGCGTTTTGTTTTCCTGCCGGGTTGCGGCGTTGCTGGCCCTGCTTTCCGTCGCCGCTGTTTTCGTCTGGGCGAACTATGTCCGGGTCCCGAACTTCATTACTTCCATGGTTCGCGACGAGCTGCGCGCCCGCAATTTTTCGTTCGAGTTTTCGCGTCTTCACCTGAAGGGCTTCCGCCGCCTCGTCGCAGAAGATCTTCGTCTTGGCGCCTTCGATGCGACCAACGGTCCTACCGCGCGCGCGCGCGAAGCCGAAATTCTTCTGAACACGGACAAACTAAAGCAGTGGCGATTCGAGATTTCAGGAGTCCGAATCAAAAACGGGGAGCTGACTCTTCCTCTCGGTCCACCGCTTCACCCCATGAAAGTGATCACCATTTCTCACATTCAAAGCGAGATGGACTTCCAGGACGACGATACCGTGCGCGTTTCTCAATTCCTGGCGGACGCCCTGGGGGCAAAAGCAAAGGCTTCCGGCACGTTCCGGAATTTTTCGCAGATGAGGCGCGGCGCCGGCAAAGCCGCCGGCTCAGACTGGCAGAAACAGCTCGCGGACATTTCCCAGGTGATCGAGGAATTGGAATTCAGCTCGCCTCCGCAAATCAGCGTCACGTTCAATACCGATGCAACCAACGTGGCGCAAACACGGGCCACGGTCGCGATTCGCGCGCGGAAAACCTCCAGCCAATGGGGCAAATTAGAGGCGCTCGACCTTACGTCCGGCGTTTTTCCACTCTCGACCAATGGCGTCGAGGCCGTCTTTCTTCTCCAGGCGGCTGGATTTCGCGGGAGCTCCAATGCGTGTGAGTCGGTGCATCTCGAGGCGACGAGCGTTTGGACCTCCGCCATGGACCAACTCCTGACCAATCACGTTTCCGCGAGGGTCAGCAAGGTGGATTCCATTTGGTTGAAGACACCGCTTGTTTCGCTGGAGCTTTCCTCGTCGCAACCTTCGCTGAATTCGGCTATTTCGAGCACGCTCTTCGCTGCCACGGAAGCGCTGGAATTCGCCAAGGTCCGCATCGCCACCAACTCACTGCACGCCAGCTTTAGCCATGATCTTCCCTTCCCTTCGCCCGCGTCGTGGCTGGGAACAGCTCTGTCCCGAAGTCCGGCTCCAGAGGCGCGCACGAATGGGCAGAACTTTTCTGGCGAATGGCAGTTCCGCGCTGAGGCCTTGGAAGCCGGTAACGCCGGGATCGGTTCCCTCGAATTGTCCGGCAAACTGGCGAGCCGCCACGAACCCGCGGTCGTTCCTGCTTCCGCCGGATTTTGGCGTGCGTTCGCGCCGCTGCAAATTCCGTGGCGAGGAGCAATCTCGAACATCATTGCACCGGATATGCTCATCGCTTCAGTCCAATTTTCCGGCGATTGGGATTTTCCCAAGCTCGCCATCTCCGGACTTGAAGCCGAACTCTACGGCGGCAGCTTCCAGGCAAACAGCGCCTTGGACGTGTTGACT
Source organism: Verrucomicrobiia bacterium (assembly GCA_036002705.1). Taxonomy (GTDB): domain Bacteria; phylum Verrucomicrobiota; class Verrucomicrobiia; order Limisphaerales; family SXQI01; genus DASVNK01. Next base: position 2,261 of record DASYTB010000396.1, on the reverse strand, counting down.
CGCGAGGCACTCGTTTCCGCGGAAGCGCAATTCGATTATGCCAAACTCGCCGGCCTGCTCGACAAAAACGTCCGAGACTGGTTCACGCAATTCGCCTGGGAGCGTCCGCCCTATGTGCAGGCCGTCACGCGTTTTCGGGTGCCGCCCTGGACAAACTCCTGGGCAGCCGCAATGAAGATTATCCTGCCGAGTCTGCAGCTCGATGGGCAATTCACGGGGCCGGCGAGCTATCGCGGAATTTCCGTGGACAACATCGAATCGCATTTCAGTTTCGCGGACTCCGTTTGGAATCTGCCGGACTTGAAAATCTCGCGCCCTGAAGGGCAGGCATTGCTTATCTACCAGGGGAATGTCGCAAACCAGGAGTTTGCCTGCCAAATCGAGAGCCAGATTGATCCCGGTGCTTTCCGGGACCTCTTTCCGGAGGATCAGCAAGGGGCCTTTGATTTTCTGAAGTTCAGCGTCCCTCCGGTGATCGAGGGAGAAGTCTTCGGGAGCTGGGAGCACGCGGACCAGATTCGATTCAAAGGTTCGCTTCAGGCCACAAACTTTTTCGTCAAAGAGCAGTTGTTCACCGACGTTCGCGCCGAACTTGCCTACGCCAACAAGATTCTGGAGTGCACCAATGCCTTGGTGCACCGCGGGAAGGAGGAGATGCACGCCCCTTATTTGCGGGTGGATATCCCCGCGGAAGTGATGTTTGTGACGAACGTGGTAAGCACGATTGATCCCTGGGTGGCGATGTCGCTGGTGGGAGAGGACGCCTATGACGCGATCGACCCGTATCGCTTTGCCAAAACACCCACCGTTCGGGTCGAGGGCAATGTTCCCCTCCGGCACTGGTCCAAAGCGAACCTTCACTTTCACGTGACCGGCGACGATTTCAGCTTTTGGAAGCTCCATATGGCGAACATCGCCGGCGATGTCTGGTGGAAGGCGGATTATCTGTGGCTCTCGAATGTCGTGGCGAACTTCTACGGCGGGGAGGCGCGCTGGAGTGGTTCGTTTTTTATCGAGAAGAAGCATGCGCAATACAGTTTCACCGGTATCACCACGAATACGGATCTTCATCCCCTGGTGGCCGATATTTTTGGCACGAACAAGGTTGAAGGAACGCTCGGCGGCGCCCTGCTCATCACGTCCGCCAACACCGGCGATGAGAAAAGCTGGAATGGCCGCGGAAGCGCCGTGCTCAAGGATGGTTTTCTTTGGAGCATTCCGATCTTTGGCGTTTTCTCGCCAATTCTCGATGCCGTCGTGCCGGGTGTGGGCAACAACAAGATCAGCTCCGGCAGTGGCGATTTTGCCATCACGAATAGCGTGATCCACACGAGAAACATGCAGGTTCGCGCGCCCGCCTTTCGTCTCGATTATAAAGGAAAGATCGATATGGACGGAAAACTCGAGGCGCGAGTGGATGCGGAAATTCTGCGCGATGCGTGGGTTTTCGGAAAGCTCTTCAGCACCGCGCTTTGGCCCGTTGCCAAGGCCTTCGAGGCCAACATCAGCGGAAAAATCCAGGAGCCAAAAACCACGTTCCGCTTCTTTCCAAAAGTGGTCTTCGCCCCGTTCAAAGCGCTCAACGCTCTCGGCGAAGCCATCAAGGCCAAGGAAAAACCAGCGCAACCGGAGCCAGTTTCCGGAACAGCACCGCCGCTCGCGGCGCCCCCAACTCAACCGAAGTAATCAACGGGTGACTTTTGGCAGCCGCTTACCGCAGGGTACACGACAAGATTCTTCAGAGTTACGGATAACGGTCGCATTTCGGTCGGTTTGGTGGTGCGAGGCTCTGCCGAGCCCTTTCTCCCTTGTAAGTCCGGGGCGTCATTGCCGCATCCGCGGGGCGATATCAAATCCGAAAGCGATCAATCCGAACATGAGAAGTACGCTGGATGAGAGCCTTTGGGAAATGAACGAAAAGCTAATCCACCATTCGTTCGCATTGAGGGCTTCATTGACTGACCCTCCCAGAATATTGAGAACGCTAAAAGCCCCTATAAAAGCGATTCCGCGCGCAAACGGCCTGCACTGGTGACAGAGTGCAAACCAGAGATCCCCTTGAGGTGAAATAGCCTTTTAGTTCTTATTAGGACTTGGTGGTTTTTGCATTAGCTCTTGCGTGGCAATGGCGCCCTGTTAGGATGCAAAAAGTACGAGGTTTTCTCTTGCGCGCCTTTACAGGTCATCTCGTTTTGTTCCTATCAACGGCATTCTTATTCTATGAACTTTTCCCTTCGTCCTCAACCGTCCCTGCAGCCGAA
>DASYTB010000395.1:0-2407 GCA_036002705.1 Verrucomicrobiia bacterium | reverse complement strand
CTCGGCTACAGTGAAACGCTGACCACGGACACGAACGCGCCCGCATATCCCAACGCCTGGCTGCGTCTCAAGAGAGTGGGGCAAACCTTTTATGCGTTTCGCGGAACCGACGGCACCAATTGGGTCAGCCTCGGCACCTTCAGTTTTCCAGCCAGTGACGACGGCGGAAATCAGATGCCGCCCTTCGGCAATAACGTTTTCGTCGGGCCAAATTATACCCCTGAAACGGCGAACATTCCCCCGAGCACGGGCGAGCGTCGTGCGTTTATGGCGCAATTTCGCGATTATGGGTTGGCCTCGGGTGATGTGCCAGTCGGCGACAATCATCTCAGCATCGTGAAAGACGGCAATCAGGTTGAGCTCTCCTGGAGCGGCCCGGGAACGCTTCAATCCTCGACGAACCTCAACAGCACCGTCTGGGCAGACCTGGGCAGCTCCTTTCCGATTCGCGTGACGGCCGACAAGAAAGCCCAATTTTTCCGTGTGAGAATCCCCTAAGTGCGCGCCTTCGACGCAGAACTGTCCGGCAGGCTCGAAGCTCTTTCCCAGACGCAGCTCCTCAGGCGCTTGCGCGCCGTTGATTCGCCGCAAGGCGGCAAAATTATTCTCAATGGCAAACGCGTTCTGAATTTCTCCTCGAATGATTATCTCGGGCTCGCGACGCACGCCAAAATAAAAGATGCCGCCGCCCGCGCGATCCAGAAATTCGGCGCAGGCTCCGGAGCGTCGCGCCTCATTTCCGGATCGCTCGAACCGCACCAGGAACTGGAAGCGTGTCTGGCGGACTTCAAGGGAACCGAAGCCGCGCTCGTGTTCTCCAGCGGCTACGCCACCGCGCTTGGAACGATTACGGCGCTCGTCGGCCGTGGCGACATTGTCATCCTGGATAAGCTAGTCCACGCCAGCATCGTGGATGCGGCCCGCCTATCGGGCGCAAAATTGCGCGTCTTTGCGCACAATGATCTGAAGGATTTTGAAGAGATTCTCAAATGGTGCCAGCGAGAGCGGAAAACAAATGCTCAAACGCAAATTCTCATCGTCACCGAAAGCCTCTTTTCGATGGATGGCGATTTCGCGCCGCTCCCCGAACTCGCCGCGCTCAAGGAAAAATACGGCGCGTGGCTGATGGTGGACGAAGCTCATGCGACTGGCCTGTTTGGTGAACGACGCACGGGGCTCTGCGAACAGTTCCAAGTCAGCGAACGAGTCGAGATTCAAATGGGAACTTTGGGAAAGGCGATCGGCTCGGCCGGTGGATACATCGCGGGGAGTCGCACGTTAATCGATTACCTCGTGAACAAGGCGCGGTCTTTCATCTTCTCGACTGCGCCGCCGCCCTCGGCGTCCGCCGCCGCGACAGCCGGAATTGAAGTGATACGATCCGCGGAAGGAGCAGAACGACTAAAGACTCTGCATGCGCGGTTCAGGCAATTTGGGGAAGGGAAAGACATTATTTACCGAGAACCCCCTTCACCCATTATTCCAGTGATGGTCGGTTCTGAAGGCGCGGCTTTGGAACTTTCAAATCGGCTCGCCGCCCGCGGCATCTTTGTCCCAGCGATTCGCTATCCGACAGTGGCCAAAGGCAGTGCGCGATTGCGCGTCACCTTTAGTTCGGTCCACTCGGCGGAGGACGTTAACGCCCTGCTCAACGGTTTCCAGAATTCGACGTTATTATAGTGGATGAAAGCCCGGCTGCTTGGATGCGCGCCTTTGAAGTTGGACGGCCACGTGAGGCAAAATATAAACCCGTGAAAGACCGTAAGAATCGATCAGATTGAAACCGCCCTCAATGAGGGCATATCCTTCGAAATCACGACGGCTGCCGGAGACAGGTTCCGCGTTAACGACAGGTCACGGCTTTGGATTGCGCGCGAACGCGGCGCGGTTGTGGCAATGTCCGATGACGAATTAGTCCACATCGTTCCGTTCCTCACCATGACCAGCCTTACCTTACCTGAAGCCGGAGAAGCGCTAGATTGAAATTAGATCGCCGAAAATTGACCCCGGACGCGCAACCGTTACTGTTATCCGAATGCCATTCGCAGCGAGTGACACAATGTATTTTCCCGCAGAGATCGAGCGTCCCTCATGATCTTTCTCCAGCCTTTCATTCTCTGGGGTTTGCCGCTCCTGCTTATCCCCGTGGTCATTCACCTGCTGAATCGGTTGCGGCATCGCCCCCAGCCCTGGGCGGCCATGCAATTTTTGCGCGCCGCCAATCGCAGTTCGATCAGCCAGGCAAAGCTGCGCCAACTCCTCATTTTGCTCTTCCGCATTCTGGGCGTGGCGGCGTTGATCCTCTTTCTGGGCCGTCCGCTCGCTGGAGGATGGCTGGGCTGGGCGTTGTCCCCCGCGCCGGAAGTCATCGTCCTGGTGCTGGATCGAAGCGCCAGCATGGAAGCGC
>DASYTB010000394.1:0-14203 GCA_036002705.1 Verrucomicrobiia bacterium | reverse complement strand
TTTGTCCCAAAAGGCGAGCGAAAATGAGTCTTCTTTTTCGTCAGTGGCGTAGAGCAAAGGTGTCGCCAGAAGCAGTGCTCCCGAAATCATTCCCCAGTGGCGCGTGGACATTCGTCGAGGGCAGAGTAGCAAGTTAGTGGTCCGAGGCGCAAATACGAGGACGTTCCCGGCCGTCCTTTTCGGCGCAGGCTTTGTTGCTCGTCGGTTACAGATCGCTAAAGATGTGCGCCCTCCTCGCGCCTCGCCCGCACCGAAAATCCTCACCGCTAACGTCCCCGTATTTACGCCTCGCACCACCAGCGAAAAAAATAAAAGGCCAGGCAACCATTTCTGATTGCCTGGCGCGGTGATGAGCTGGTTTACCCCAGAACTGGAAGATTATTTCCGTGGTTTGCCACCCCTCTTGGCGTCATCGATCTCGTCCTTATCGATTTTTGGTTTCAAATCGTTGAGCTTGTCCTTCAGCTCACCACGCAAATCATTAAACTGATCTTTCAGCTCTTTAAGCTGTTCGCGAATCTGGGCCCGTTCGTCGGCATTCGCGTGCTTCAATTGATCGAGAAGGTCTTTTTGCTTCTTTTGATAATCGGCGGCTTTGGCCCGGAAATCGTCTTTCAGAGCATCAATGGCGGATTTATCCGGCTTTGACTTAGAGTCGCTCGTGTCGGGCCGAGGGGGCTTTTCTGGTTTGTCCTCTTTCTTCGGTTTGTCCGTTTTGTCTTTGGTCCCGTTGTCATTCGCGTTTCCCTGGCCATTTTGGGAGGCCGAAGGATTACCGTCGGCGGCGCGAGTTACCTGCGGGACGCCGGCCGCGGCGAGTGCAATCAAGAATGAAATAAGGTGGGCTTTCATCTTCCCATTTCGATTAATCTGTTTTGCAGGCTATCATTGAGCTGGCTGAAAGTATCTCGCTCAACTCAGAAATACACTTTCTATAGGTATTCGCGCTATCCCTCAAGCTTTCTCGCTCGAAGGCGGTATTCGTTTTGTACCTTTGGGCATCCAGCGTCAGCGCGGCTAGCTCCCAATCCAGCGTCAAGCTAATCAATTGGTTGTGGAGGCCAAATCTTTCCCAATCAGTCTTGCTCTCTTCGGCATGCGGTTGCACCGCGCGCCCCCAGAAGCTGACACGATCCATGGTGGTTTAAAAGCAAATGTCGCGCCGGTTCGTTTTTGAATACATAGAGCCTGATTATTAACAACTTATAACCGTTCAACGTGGGTTTTTCGACAAATAATATGGGGCTAAGTCCCCGATTCTTGATCGGCTGCCGCCCCGCTCTTGCTCATTTCGGCATCGCCGCCCCGCCCCGAGAGCCGGTATCGAAGATAATCGCGAGAGACGCCCAACAAACGGGCGGCGGCGGAAACGTTTTCGTTCGTTTGGTGAAGCGCATGATTAATCAAGCGCATAATCGCCTCCTCGAGTGAAAATCCATCGGCTGGAAAGACATAGGCCTCGTTAAACCATCCGGCCCCGATGGTTTTGAGCCCGTCGGCCGGAGGAAGCGAGACCTTCCGGCGCGCCACGGGATCGAAAGAAAGTTCAGCAGCATCTTCGAAAACGACCGCCCGCTCCAATTCATGCGCCAACTCCCGGACGTTTCCCGGCCAGCCGTAACTCAGCAGATTTTGCCGCCCGGCTGCGCTCATGGTCCTCGCAGGGACCCGATGGCGTTTGCAGAGCCGTTGCAAAAAAATTTCCGCGAGGCGGATGATATCCTGTCCCCGGGTGCGCAGGGGTGGAATATCCAGGTTAAAGAGGTCCAGCCGATGATAAAGGTCTTCGCGAAACTCGCCATCTTTGACCGCCTGGGGGAGGTCTCGGTTGGTCGCGGCGATAATCCGCACGTCCACGGCAATTTCTTTGCTTCCGCCCACGCGCCGAATTCTGTGGTCTTCAACCGCCGTGAGCACTTTTGCCTGCAATGGCAGAGAGAGGCTCGGCAACTCATCCAGAAAAAGCGTGCCCCCGTCAGCGGCTTCGAAGAGACCAATTCGCGCGGCTCGCGCGTCCGTAAATGCGCCGCGCTCGTGGCCGAACAACTCGGATTCGGCGAGGCTCTCCGGCAACGCGGAGCAGTTTACTTCGACCAGCGGTTTCTCGGCGCGCGGCCCATTGCGATGGATCCACCGCGCGATGGTCGTCTTGCCGGTGCCTGTTTCACCCTGGATCAAAACCGGCGCGAGATGCGTCTCGACGCGCGTGTCGGCCGCGAGGATTTTGTCCAACTTGGCTTTCAGTTGCTCAAGCGCGCTGCCGAACAGAAATTGGTCATCATCATCCCGTTTGCGCCGGTGCTCCTCGATCCGCTCGCTCTGTTTCGCCCGGCGCGCCCGGCCAATCAAAAGCGGCAATTCCGCCAGGTCGAATGGCTTGGTCAGGTATTCCAAGGCGCCCAGCTTGAGCGCGTCCACGGCGCCGGAGATTCCACCGGCCGCGGTCATCACGATCACACCGGTATTTTGTGGAAAAACTTTATCCCGGAGCAGGTCGGTCCCGAGTCCGTCGGGCAGGTTCACATCGATAATTGCGAAGTCGAAAGTCAGATCTGAGACAATCTTTCGCGCCTTCTCCAGGGTATCGATATTGGTGACATCCGCGCCCATCCGCTCGAGAAATCCGGCCATCTGCTTGCGCAGCAGCATTTCGTCCTCGAGGACCAACAAACTTAAACCGGACAGCGGAGCGGTTTGCACCGCGCCAGCTTTAGCGCAGGCGGTTCCTGCACTCAACCTAATTCATTGTTTCGCAGTAATCCTGAGACGCCTGAATGCGAGACGGCGTCTGTTGCATCCAACCAAGCCGCGACCGTCAGGGAGCGATTCTGCTTCCCGCGCCCGGCGCTCTTCCTGACGGTCGCGGCCGTTGCAGGGGGGTGGGGCTTCGAACTGACCCGCCGCGACCATGGGGGAGCGTTTGAAATTCCTTGAGTTCGTTCAGAAGTTGTTGGTTGTATCAAGATGCGCGCCCGGAGCGCATCTACCTTTTATCTCCTTGTCTCGGCGTCTGGCCCCCGAAAACAGCGATATCTTTCGCGGCCTTGGTTTCGATACTCGGCTTTTGCAGAAAGCCCAGATCGCGAAACCAGTCAATGAAGCGATCCTGCCATTTGCCGATGGGGATGCCATTGCGATCGGCCAGGCCGGCAGCCATGCGACTGCCGTCACTCAACTGTTCGCCGGGATGGCGGGCGTTCCCGTAAATATGCATCTCCACGTTCGGAATTCCGGCTTTGAGCATCGCATTCAAGTATTCGTCCGCCCAGATCGCGTGCACGCGATCCCCCGAGCCACCACAGACGATGAACGCAGGCGGTGTGTTCCGCGGAATCGCGGGCGTGGCTCCGCGCGCGAACGGCGTCGGGCCGGGATAGACGAGGGCGATGAAATCCGGGCGCGCGGAAACTCCGGCGAGTGGACCTTCGTTATTCCTCTTCTCGAAATCTTCGAAAAACAGCGCCGCAGGCGCGGCCAGTTCTGCTCCGGCGGAAAACCCCATGATCCCAATCTTATTCGGATCGATATTCCAATCTTTCGCGTGGGCTCGAACAAGGCGAATGGCTTGAAAAGCATCGTTCACTGCATTGCTCTGCACGTTATAACCGTCCGCGCGCAAGCGATTGCGGAGAATGATCGTATTCACGCCGTAGCCGTAGAAAAATGGAACAAAATCCGCGCTTTCCGAACCCACGTTAAGCGTGCGGTGCCCGCCGCCCGCCACGAGAATGATCGCCGCCCCCGTGTTCAGTCCGCCATCCACCGTATGCACTTCAATTGAGGGATTATGGATATTGGTGATGCTGTTGATTCGGCCCGGAACCGCTCGGCTCATATTATAGTGCTCAGCTTCCCGGACGCGGCTCTGGTTCAATTGCGCAGAATCAGTCGAATAAAGCGGCAAAACGACACCTCCCTGAACAATCGGCTGCGGAGCATAGGGCGCATCGTTCGTCGGTCCAGGGTTCGGCACGTTCAACGCCGCCGGAAGCGACTCGACTGCTGAGGAACTGCCATCGGCAGCAATTAGCTTTGAGGGTGTGAATGCAGCGAGCAACGCAACGCAATAAGATACGATCTCAGGAGGTGGTTTCATCGCTGTCCGTTTTACTAAAAAGACACGAACTCCACCATCCAACAATTGTTCCGAGCCGACAGGCTCAGACATCGACAATTTACGCGGGGCCGTTGAAATCAGTCGGCCTTGCCAAGCAAAACACCCTCTTTCAAAACTGTGTGGAAAAAATCGTCACCGACCGCTTCCTTTTGCGCGAGTCCCTCCGGAGTTAGCGGGACTAAGTGAAGGACGGCTTACGCCGAATGGCGCGCATTGAACGCGAATAAGTTTGAGCTGCCTCGATTTGGCGTTCAGGCCACATTAGTAATTACCACAAATCGACATCACTATCCGGCCGCGCCGCGCCTCGTGCATGCGACCCGAAAAGATAGACTTCCCGAAACGGAATTGCCTGGTTCATCGCTTCCAGGCAGCGTGCCAGCGTCGCCCGTTGCGGCGCGAGACTCTCGGACACGTTTTCCAAAAGAAGCTCCACACCAACAAGGTTACCGACTCAGCCGCCGCGCGCAAGAACGCTCTCCCAGCCCTGCGACCACTCGTTCCAAAAGCAAGGCCGAGCTCCCGCAGGCGATTTTGCGAACTTTGAACCAGCAAGAAAGCTTTGAATCGGGCCAGCCAACCTTTACATTCCCTTATGCCTTTTACGAAATTGGGACTTTCTGAGGGTGCGGTCAGAGCCGTTAAGGAAATGGGCTACGTTGAGCCGACGCCCATTCAGGCGGAGGCCATCCCCCTCATCATCGAGGACAAAGATGTTATCGGCAGTGCCCAAACCGGCACCGGCAAAACCGCGGCCTTCGGGCTCCCGATTATTTCGCGGCTCGGACACTCTCATCCGCAGGGGCCGCGCTCGCTTATTCTCGAGCCAACCCGTGAATTAGCCGCCCAGGTGGATCGAGCGCTGAAGGATTTTGCGAAATTTACGGAGCTGCACATCGGTTTGGTGTACGGCGGTGTGGGGTATGGGCATCAGATGCAAAGTCTCAAGCGCGGCGTCGATATCCTCGTGGCCACGCCAGGCCGCTTGCTGGATCACCTCCAGCGCGGCACTCTCCGTTTGGATCGCGTCCAATTCCTCGTCCTGGACGAGGCGGACCGAATGCTGGACATGGGTTTTCTTCCGGACGTGCGAAGAATCATTGACCGCTGTCCCCGCAAGCGCCACACCTCCTTGTTTTCCGCCACGATTCCGCCGGAAATCGATTCACTCATCAAATGGGCCATGCATCATCCCGTCACGGTCGAGATCGGCCAGCGGCGCGCCCCCGCCGAGATGGTCCGGCACGTGATTTATCCCGTGGCGCATGATCAAAAGACCGATCTGCTCCGGACCCTGCTCGACCAGGTGCATTATCAATCAGTGATCGTTTTTTGCCGGACAAAGCACGGGGCGGATAAAGTCAGCCGCTTGCTGAAGAAAAACAATCACTCCGTGGCCGTCATCCACGCGGACCGCAGCCAGCGCGAACGCGAGCAAGCCTTGCACGGCTTTCGCGAAGGCAAATACGAAGTGCTTGTCGCCACGGACATTGCCGCGCGCGGCCTTGATATCGCCGACGTCAGCCACGTCATCAATTTCGATGTCCCGCAACATCCGCAGGATTACGTTCACCGAATCGGGCGCACCGGACGCGCCCAAAGCGCGGGAGACGCTTTCACCTTGATGACGGCGGAAGATTCAAAGCACGTCGCGGCCATCGAACGGTTTATCAGTCAGAAGATCGAACGGGTGAAGCTGGACAATTTCAACTATCAATACACCGCGCTGTTCGACGAAGCGAAAGACAACCGGCCGTTGCACGAGCGGCGAATGATTGGCGTCAGGTTAAGCGGCGGGTATTACTTTGGGCCGGCCCGGCGAAGAAAGCGTTAGGGTTCTGGCTGATTAAGGTCAGGCTACCGCAGGCTGCTGTGAGTGCCGTCGCAAAACGGTTGGCTCAAAGAGCGCCCACAAGCGCACCACCAATACGTCCCCCGCTCCGCCTTTTGGACGATCGGTGTTTTCTGAAAAATAACAGGTTCGGCCATACTTTTGCTTATGTCCTCGCGGCAGGGGCTCGCAAGAGACTTGATTACAAGGGGCTTACATGGGTGAAAACTTTTTCGGATTGCAAGCAAAAAATTTATGGAAATTCCAGCAAAAAAGGCTAGTATAGGTATGCGTGTCTGGGCAATTTCCGGGTTTTTCTTGGTTTCCCGGAGGTTCCAAACCCCGGCACGCAACAGTGTTAATCCACTGTGTTCATGGTGAAGGCGGTCTTGGGCCTTCGGGTCCAAGACCTTCCTTTTTTCGGACGCAACTTTTACCAATTCCCCAGCGGGCCGTCAATTGGGGCAGACCAATTTTTATTTTCGAAAACCAACCCTAAGCTTTCCAACCATCGCGGTAGGGGCGCTTCACCCAGGCGTTCAGATCGGGGATGTTGGTCACGTTCATGTTCGGTCCGTCCCACATCACTTTCTTGTGGAGGCCGGCTTTCATGGCGAGATTGCCGAGGATGGCGAACTCGGTCAGACGAGTGCCGTATTCGAAGGGAACGGCGGTCTCCGTTTTACCAGCGCGGACGGCGTCGAGGAAGTTTTCGAAGATATTTTTCGGGCGCGGTAAGGTTTTGGGGGGCTCGGGCGTCTCCTTCATTTTCTGGTAGGGAACAATGTGCATCCGACCGCCATAAGTGTCGGTGTAGATCACGCCTTTTTCGCCGACATAAAGGGTGCCGCTATCGCCGCGGTCAAGCGGCTCATCCGGATATTCCTCGTCCAGTTTCTTCAGGAGCGGCGGAAGGTTGCGATCATCGCCTTTGGCGGCGCGGAGCGTGCCTTGCGGTTTGCCTTTGGTCCATTCGTTGAGGCCCTCGTACCAGTAGGTCTTCAAAGCGGGCATATCGCCCCGCGCGGGAACGTCCCAACGCACGCGGCAGCCGGTGGGGTAACGTTCGTCGCTGCCGCCGCGGAGTTGCTCGACTTCGATGCTCGTCGGGTGCTCGCATTTGAGGGCCCAGAAGACGCCGTCGAGCACGTGGCAGCCCATGTTGCCGATCGAGCCATTCCCGAAATCGTACCAGCCGTGCCATTCATGCGGATGGATATCGTCGTGAAAATCGCGATAAGGTGCCGGGCCGATGTATTCATCCCAATGGAGACCGGACGGAACGGGGCGCGTGGGCGGACGCGGCCCTTCGCCACCGTTGGCGCGATCGGTCCAGCTATGGGTTTCGGTGACCTTGCCGATGGCACCGGCCCAGATGTATTCGCAAAGCTTGCGGTACCCTTCCTCGCAGTGACCCTGGTTACCCATCTGCGTCGCTACTTTAGTTTTTGCGGCCATCGCACGGAGGGCGCGCGCCTCGGAAATGTCATGGCAGACGGGCTTCTCGCAATAGACGTTTTTGCCCAATTGCATCGCAATCATCGCCGGCAGGGCGTGGTGATGATTGGGCGTGGCGATAAACACCGCGTCAAAATCCTTGGCGATCTTGTCGAACATCTGCCGGTAATCGGTGAATACCTGGACCTTCTCGGCATCGACTCCTTTGCCTTGCATCCAATTTTTGACCGAGGCGTGGCGCCTTTCATCCACGTCCACTATGGCGGCGACATGTTCGTTGAGAGTGGCGGCGAGATGGGCGGTGGTGCCGCGTCCGCCACAGCCAATCTGAACACAGCGGATCTTGTCGCCCGCGTTGGAGGCGTGCAGGATGTTAAAAGGAGCGGTGGCAAAGACGCTCGCGGCGAGCGCGGACCGCTTCACAAAAGAACGGCGAGTCAAATGATTCTTCATGATGTTTCTTCGGGAATCGTTGAATGAGCTTACCCTCCCGGGCCAGTCGCATACAATAGTGTTATTGAGATTCTTGCTCGGCTCTTGTCAGTCACTGCCTTTCGCCGGTAAGTTGTGCCAGAGGAACTGGAATTTTTGGACATGAATTTGGACGACGCGCAGAAACAAAAGGTGAGCCAATGGATCGAGGAGGGGCTGAAGCTCTCCGAGATTCAGGACAAGCTGGCGAAGGAACTTGGGCTCAACATGACTTACATGGAGGTGCGGTTCTTAATGGACGACCTCGGGGTGAAGCTCAAGGACAAGCCAAAGGAAACGCCGGCACCGCAGCTGGGCAAACCTGGCCAACCGCCGCCGGGCGCAAAGCCGCCGGACGGCAAGCCGCTCCAGGAGGAGTCGACCGCGATGGGTGGCGGTGTGGCGGTGACGGTGGACCAGATCACCCGCCCGGGCGCGCTGGCGAGCGGCAAGGTTAAGTTTAGCGATGGAAAATCGGCGGATTGGTATCTGGACCAAATGGGGCGGCTCGGGCTTGTTCCTAAAGAACAAGGTTACAAACCGTCCGAAGAGGATCTGATGGATTTCCAGTCGGAACTGCAAGGGGAACTGGCGAAGCTGGGATTTTAGCAAAAGGCATGAACAGAATCGGCGTTATCGGCGGGAGCGGGCTGTACTTGATCGAGGGGTTGATCGACCAGAAATGGGTGAAGGTGAAGACCCCGTTTGGGGATCCTTCGGATGAAATCCTGACGGGAATCCTCGAGGGACGCGAGGTGGCGTTTCTGCCGAGACACGCTCGTGGGCACCGGATTTTGCCGGGAGAGTTGAATCACCAGGCGAACATCTGGGCGTTCAAGAGCCTTGGAGTTCGCTGGATTTTGAGCGCGAGCGCGGTCGGTTCTCTCCAGGCGAAATTCAAGCCGTGCGATATCGTGCTGATAAACCAGTTCATGGACCGCACAAAAAAAACGCTCGAGCACACGTTTTTCGGGCGGGGGATTGTGGCCCATATCGCCTTTGCCGATCCCGTTTGCGAGGAACTGCGGCGGATTCTGCTCCAAAGCGCGCGTGATTTGAAAGCGCGCGTGCATGATGGCGGCACCTATGTGAACATGGAAGGGCCGGCTTTTAGCACCCGCGCTGAATCCAAAAATTATCACGACGCGGGCCACGCCGTCATCGGCATGACGAACCTCGGCGAAGCGCGTTGCGCCCGCGAAGCGGAGATCGCCTACGCCACGATGGCGCTCGTGACGGATTATGATTCATGGAAGGAGGACGAAGAGCACGTCACGGTGGAACTCGTCATTGAAAATCTCACGAAAAACGCCGCGTTAGCGAAAAGCATCATTAAGCACGCCATCGCCCTGATGCCGCGCGACCTTATCTGCTCGTGCCACAAATCGCTGCAGAATGCGATCATGACGGATCCCAAACTCTGGCCTCCGAAAACAAAAAGGGAATTGGCCCTGTTGCTGGGGGATCGAGCGAAGTAGAACGCTGCGGGTTCCGAGTTGCGGAGGCGTTGAATTATTGCAGAATCGCTGCCGATGGTAGAAACCGAACGCCGCCCGCCAAAAAGCGGGGCAATCAACGCCCTCCAGAAGGAGGACTCGCCCGTCCACCGGTGGTATCGGTTCGTGCTCTCGTTCCCGCCGCACCTGGTGCGGCAGTACCTTAAGGCGTTTAATCTGACTTCAACGGCCCTGGTACTTGATCCATTCTGCGGAACGGGAACGACGCTGGTTGAAAGCAAAAAGCATCGGGTGCGCAGCCTCGGGTGCGACGCCCATCCTTTCGCGGCCACGGTTTCCCGGGTAAAGACCAATTGGAAGCTCGATCCGCAAATATTGCGCAAAAATCTTAGACTCATTCTACGCCGGGCGAACTCGGAATCGAGCAAACACGGTCTCGAAGCGCTCTCACTGGATTCGTTGATGTTCCAGGAGACCGTGGCGGTGAACGGCTATAAACTCACGGAAGAAGAGGAACGCGTTCTCCCCACCGGTTTTTTGAGCCAGAGGCCGCTTCGGCGCTTGCTCGTTCTTCGCGATGCGATTGAAGGAGCTGTCGAACAAAACTCCAGCCGGGAATTTTTTTTGGTCGCCCTCGCGCACGTCACGTCGAACGGAGCGGGGAACTTCGCATTCGGCCCGGAAATCTATCGAACAAAGCCAAAACCGGATTATGACGTGGCCGGCCACTTTGCGCGGCATTCCGAGACGATGATCCATGATTTAACCGAAATGCAGAAAATCGGCCCGGCGGATGTGCAGAGCGAAGTTCACGAGAAAGACGCGCGTGATCTCTCAGAACTGCCAAACGACATTTCCGCCGTGATCACGTCCCCGCCCTACCCGAACGAGAAGGACTACACCCGCACGACGCGCGTCGAATCGATTCTGCTCCGCATCGTGACGAACCGGGAAACGCTGCGGGAAGTGAAGGAATCGATGTTGCGCTCGAACACCCGCAACGTTTTTGTGAGTGACCGCGACGGCGAGGAAGTGCGGGACATTCGATCCATCCAGCGGGTCTGCGAGCAGATCGAGCGGCGTCGGATCGAGCTCAAAAAAGACAGCGGTTTTGAGAAGCTCTACCACAAAGTGGTAGCTCATTATTTTGGCGGGATGCGCCGGCATTTGCGCACGTTGCGTCCGAAGCTGCGGAAGAACGCAAAACTTGCCTATGTCGTCGGCGACCAGCTCTCATTCTTGATGGTACCCGTCGCGACGGCGGCGCTGCTCGCCGAAGTGGCCGAGAAGGAAGGTTACCGCAAAATCGGCTGCGACTTGTGGCGCGAACGCGTCGGAACAAGGGTGAAAAATTCGGAAACGAATGAAAAAACTGCCCGCGTTCGCGAGGAGATACTGATTCTGCAAGCATGAACGAGTTTCTTCCCAACAAGTTTAAGCAAGCCGTCGTCGCGCGTCAGCCGCAGATTGGCCTCTGGTGCAGCCTGGCCAGCAACATCGTGGCGGAAGTGATCGCGGGCTCGGGGTTCGATTGGATCCTGATCGACACCGAGCATGCGCCGACGGAACTGACGACCGTGTTGGGCCAATTGCAGGCGATGACGGGCGGCACGGCCGCGCCGGTGGTGCGGCCCGCGTGGAATGACATGATTTTGATGAAGCGGCTGCTGGATATCGGGACGCGGAATTTTTTGGTTCCTTACGTCCAGACGCCGGAAGAGGCGCGCGCCGCCGTGGCCGCCACGCGCTATCCGCCGCGCGGGGTGCGGGGAGTGGCGGTGTCACATCGCGCGAACCTATACGGACGCATCAAGGACTACCATGCGAAGGCGAGCGACGAGATTTGCGTGCTCGTGCAAATCGAAACGCGGCTGGCGGTTCGGAATATCGAGGCGATTGCCGCGATCGAGGGCGTGGACGGCCTCTTTATCGGGCCGAGCGATCTCGCGGCCGATCTCGGCCATTTGGGGAATTCAGGGCATCCGGAGGCGCGAAGCGCGATTGATGACGCGCTCCAGCGAATCGTGAAAACCGGGACGGCCGCTGGAATTCTTGCGCCCATCGAAGCAGATGCCCGGCGGTGGTTGGAAATGGGATGCACCGTCGTGGCAGTAGGCAGCGATATTTCGATCCTGGCGCGGCGGAGCGAGGAATTGGCGGCGAAGTTTAAGCCGTAAATCGGAATTGGGTAGGACAGCCGCCTCGGCTGTCGCGAGCGGGTGCCTCGCCCCTCGAAACGATACTCACTACTCGGTCAACGCAAAGCCGTTTGTGCATTTGGGGTTTACGGATAAATTCCCCGCGATGAAGCCGCTGAACCGAAGGCAAGTGATCAAGACTGTGATGTTTGGAGCGGCGTTTTCCAATGTCATCGGGAAAGCCTGGGCCGCGCCCATGCGTTATGAAATCCGGGCCCAATCGAGCTCTCAAGTGGGCTTGCTCCAGGTCCAACTCTCCGATTTTCCCGAGCTGAACGCGGCGCGCGGCTCGATCCGCCTGGCGACCAGTCCGCTGGAGAGTGACCCGGAGTCTGACTGCACGGTGGAACGATGTGACCGCCCGTCCGGCTTATTCTCCCCGGTCCTTATTAATCGTGGAGACCAGAATGACTTTTATACAATGACGGCCGAATGCGCGCACGCCGGCTGCACGGTGCGGAAAATGGATCCGTCCACGAAGATCATCACCTGTCCTTGCCACGGGTCCAGATACGCCATGGATGGGAAGGTGGTCGGTGGACCCGCGATGCAATCACTTCAGGTGTTCAAATTCCGCCAGTCGAACGGAATGCTTGAAATCGAAATGCCGGATGTTTTTTACAATATTGAAGCCCGCCGCGTGGCCACGCAACCGCGCGTGGAGATTTCGTTCATTGCGTTCATGTCGATAACTTACCAGATCTATTATCGCGAGAGTCTCGACAGCAGCGTCCCGCAGCTTGTCACTTTCGCGACCACTCCCGATGGGCCCGCCGATCAAACCGAGATTCCGGGAATCGACGACTATGTTTCGGCCTACGTGGATCGCGCCGGCAAAGCAGGGTTCTTTCAGGTCGTGATGAAGACCGAGGCGGTCTGATACGGATTACCAATCCATCGCGAAGACCAGCGGATTGAGCAGGTAAAATGGATTGCCCTTCTTGAACGCGCCCACCAGCCCGCCAGTGAATTGGACGTGATGGAGGGTGACGACTTCCGGCGTCGTGATCGGGTCGAAGACTTTTGTCCGAAGGAACCCGGCCGCTCCGCCGAGATCCGGTCTCGGCGGCGGAGCGACGAGCGCCGGGCCGCCATTCATGCCCTCATAAATTTGCACCGCCGAGTCGAGCGAGCTTGCGGAGCGCGATTCTGATCGCTCCGCGGAAAATACCGCGGCGCTGCCGCCCTCTGGCGGGACCACCTGGTTTTCCCGCGGTTCTTTTTCAGGACGTGTTCTCAAGGAAGGCCCAGGCAAAGCAAACATCGAGAGGGTGGGCACTGAATCCGACGCATGTAGTGGCGCGGACAGGAGAATAACCGAGAGGAGGGCCCTATAAAAAGCGGAGCTCATTCGCCGACATTCTCCCGAGATTAACCATTGCCGAAAAATAATACCAGATGGCTTTCCAGCGAGTCCTTTTTCGTAGCAATGGAGCGTGCGTAAAATAGTTGCTTCGCTCCGTTTTTCATGGGCTAACTACCACCGTTAGAAGAACGATCTGGGAAAGGAAAACAATTGGTGCAGTCCTCCGCGTGCTCCGAACCGGGCTGTTAAGGGAGGGCCTGAATCCCCGGCATGCGTCCTGGAGACCGAATGCAATGTTTCGTTTTAGACGTGATCTTTTTTCTCGAGGGCTTGTGCCACGGTTTTATTCGGTCCGCGGGCCGGGTCTGTTTCTTTATCCTCCTTTTTGCCTCGCTCGGTGCGCAGGCGGCTGTGCCGCGGCGAGTGATTCTTCTCCAATCCTTTGGCCGGCAATTCGACCCGTTCACTACCTTCACGGCCGATTTCCGCCTGGAATTAGCGCAACTTTCACCTGAACCGGTCGATTTCTACGACGTCGCGCTTGCCACGGCCCGATTCGACGACTCCGACGAAGCCCCTTTCGTCGACTATCTTCGCGCGCTCTTTAAAGATCGCCCTGTCGACTTAGTCGTACCGATGGGCGGGCCTGCAGTTCGTTTTGCCCAGAAGTACCGTCCGCGACTGTTTCCTGAAGTCCCGATGCTTTTATCCTCTGTTGATCAGCGCATGCTTCAGAATGCCGTTCTCTCTCCGAGGGACGCGGTTGTTGCTGTTCGGCACGAACCGCGCCTGTATGTTGAATCAATTCTTCGCCTGCTCCCCAATACCACGAACATCGTGATTGTCTGGGGCAATTCGCCGCTCGAAAGGTTTTGGACGGATGAGTTCGAGCGAACCATTAAGGAGATCGGGCATGGGGTTGGTTCCGAGCACTTCAGGCAGCTTTCTTTCGAGGAGATGAAGTCCCGCGCGGCCCACCTCCCGCCCCACTCTGCCATTTTTTTTGGGGGAATCCTGCTGGATGCGCGTGGTATTCCACAGACCGGAGACGCGCTGCAAACTCTGAGTGCGGCGGCCAATGCTCCCATGTTCGGCCTGCACGATTATCAATTGGGACAGGGGATTGTGGGCGGCCCGCTCGTCTCTATTCGTGAGTTAAGCCAGCAAAGCGCGTTGGCGGCGGTTCGGCTTCTGCGCGGGGAAGCGCCTGCCAGCGTCCGCCCCCCACCGGCCGGACACGCTCGGCCGACCTACGACTGGCGCGAGCTCCGGCGGTGGCAGATCCCATTAGCCAGCCTGCCTCCGGGCGCTCTCATTCAGTTTCGCGAACCAACACCGTGGGATCGTTACAAATGGCACATCGTG